>NZ_LNII01000050.1:0-251047 GCF_001463365.1 Enterobacter sp. 50793107
TGGCAGGTTACAGGGCAGAAAGGCAGTGTTTACACTGGCACTATCAGGCAAGCAGCATCAGGCACAGACGGGTTCTGTCATATCTGAGTCTGGCAGAAGAAGTCATCCGGCATGAGCCCGGGAAAGTAAGACGCCTGAATATAGTTAACGAGATGAAAAAGCTGGGAAAAGAGTACAGTAATATGGTCATGGTGGCATGACCATATTACTGGGGATCCCTCAGCCCACCGGGAGAGGGCCAGGGTGAGGGCATCAGGCCGCACCTGCGAAATGTAGGCCGGGTAAGGCGAAGCCGCCACCCGGCTTTTTTATACGGTAAAACCCAGCATCATCCCCGTATCTTCGTGTTCCAGCAGATGACAGTGCGCCATATAGGCAAACTCCTTTGGCGCCTCGTGGTCAAACTTCACCAGCACCTCGCTGACACCGCCTTCCACTCTCACTGTATCTTTCCAGCCCGCGCGATGCGCATCCGGCGTTTTGCCGTTCTCTGAAAGAATACGGAACTGGGTGCCGTGAATATGGAACGGATGCATCATCATGTCGCCTTCGCCTGAAATCACCCAGCGCTCAAACTGCCCTTTTGTAGCAGCAAACATTGGCGTGTTCATATCGAACGCTTTGCCGTTGATCATATTGGCATTATGGAAATCAAACCCGTGACCGCCGTGATTCATACCGCCCATCTTGCCGTGATCCATGTTCATATGGCCCATCATCTGCCCGTGGTGCATCCCCGCCATCGCCTGATCGCCATACTTTTTCATCAGCGCCTGCATGCCCATCATGTCGAGCATCGGATCCATGGAGAGCTGCAGCTTACGTTGCGTAAGCCCATCCAGCGACGGAAGCGCCGGCAGCTTGGTTAAGGTGTCCGGCAGCGTACCAGAGGCGGTGATCTGCAGCGGCTGAATACGTAAAACCGGGTGCGGCTTATCGAATGGCGCAACGGCCATCCCCATCTGGCTGACCGGGAGCGTCACCAGGTCAAATGACTTACCGTCGCTGATGTCCACCAACACCTCAAAGCGCTCGCCCATCAGCACAGGGAGTTCATTCACTTTGACCGGCTCAGGCAGCAGTCCTCCGTCACTCGCCACGACGTACAGCGGACGATTATCGCTGGTGGCAAAGTTCAGCGAGCGCGCGTTACATCCGTTAAGCAGACGTAACCGCAGCCAGCCTTTTGGTGCAGCGTGCTGGGGGTAGATCGCCCCATTAGTCAGCAGCGTATCGCCAAACCAGCCTACCGCCGCGGTCATCACATCCAGCTGATAATCAATCTGACCGTCTGCGGAGAATTTTTTGTCCTGCACAATGACCGGCACATCGTCGATACCCCACTGTTTGGGCAGACGCAGCAAGCGACTTTCGTCATCTTCAATCAGCACCAGGCCTGCCAGCCCCATGGCCACCTGATGGCCCGTTTTGCCATGCTGATGCGGGTGGAACCAGCAGGTCGCCGCCCGCTGCTCGGGGGTAAAGGTCACTGTGCGCTTCCCGCCCGCTTTTATAATCCCTTGCGGGCCGCCGTCGACCTCGCCCGGCACTTCCAGCCCGTGCCAGTGCAGCGTCGTCTCTTCTGCCAGCGTGTTGTGAATATCAACGGTGACGGCTTTTCCTCTGCGCAGTTGCAACGCCGGGCCAAGCACATTGCCGTTATAGCCCCAGGTGGTGGCGTTATATTTGCCAAAGGCCGTTTTACCGGACTGAACCACCAGCTGGATACGGCCACGGGCATCGGCGGTCAATAAATCAGGAATGGGCAAGGCAGGTCTGTCAGCCGCCAGAACCGCGCGACTCCACAGTGGTAATGCGCTGGCAACCCCCAACGCAACGGAATATTTTAGAAATTCACGACGTTGCATATTCATTTCCTTATTTCGTGCAGACGATCTTTTGAGCATAAACCCTCCCCTTACCGGAAGGTCAAGTAACGCGGCAATAATAAAGATCGTCGCACTGGCACCAAATATGCTAACGTTGATTTTCCGTGATGCAGTGGTAGAAGCAATGAAGACGTTTTTCAGGACAATTTTGTTCACCAGCCTGATGGCAATGTGTGCGAACAGCTATGCGCTCAGTGAAAATGAAGCGGAAGATATGGCCGATCTGACGGCGGTTTTTGTGTTCCTGAAAAATGATTGTGGCTACCAGAATTTACCCAACGGGCAAATTCGTCGCGCACTGGTCTTTTTTGCCCAGCAGAACCAATGGGACCTCAGCAACTACGACAGCTTCGACATGAAAGCGCTCGGTGAAGACAGTTACCGTGATTTAAGCGGTATTGGCATCCCAACGGCAAAAAAATGCAAAGCGCTTGCCCGCGATTCGCTTAGCCTGCTCGCCTACGTGAAATAACCTTCCCGACGCCTCTTGTTTCGCCTGGAACCGTGCAACCACGGTTATAGTTAGCTATCATGTTTCGCTCATTTTTCGTGAGTGTAACGGATGTTAACGAAGAGGAGTCCGCGTATGGCCGACCACACGTTGTGGCATGAAACACTGCATGACCAGTTTGGTCAGTACTTTGCCGTTGATAACGTGCTTTATCATGAGAAAACCGATCATCAGGATCTGATCATCTTCGAGAATGCCGCTTTTGGCCGCGTAATGGCGCTGGACGGCGTGGTGCAAACCACCGAGCGAGATGAGTTTATCTATCATGAGATGATGACCCACGTCCCGCTGCTGGCCCATGGCCACGCGAAGCACGTGCTGATTATCGGCGGCGGCGACGGGGCGATGCTGCGCGAAGTCTCCCGCCACCAGTCCATTGAAACCATCACCATGGTAGAGATCGACGCGGGCGTGGTCTCATTCTGTCGTCAGTACCTGCCTAACCATAATGCGGGTAGCTACGACGATCCGCGCTTTAAGCTGGTGATTGACGATGGCGTGAACTTCGTCAACCAGACAACTCAGACGTTTGACGTCATTATCTCCGACTGTACCGACCCTATCGGCCCGGGAGCCTCGCTGTTTACCTCATCGTTCTACGAGGGTTGCAAGCGTTGTCTGAACCCTGGCGGTATCTTCGTGGCGCAAAATGGCGTCTGCTTCCTGCAGCAGGATGAAGCGCTCGACAGCCACCGCAAACTGAGCACCTATTTTGGCGATGTTAGCTTCTATCAGGCTGCCATTCCGACCTACTACGGCGGGATCATGACCTTTGCCTGGGCGACGGATAACGACGTCCTGCGTCATCTCTCCACGGAGATTATCCAGGCGCGCTTCCATCAGGCAGGTCTCCAGTGCCGTTACTACAATCCGGCGGTCCATACCGCAGCCTTCGCCTTGCCACAGTACCTGCAAGATGCACTGTCCTCCCAGGGGGTGAACTAATTGAAAAAGCTTAAACTGCATGGCTTTAACAACCTGACCAAAAGCCTGAGTTTTTGTATTTACGATATCTGCTACGCCAAAACAGCGGAAGAGCGCGATGGCTACATCGCCTATATCGATGAACTCTACAATGCCAACCGACTGACCGAGATCCTGTCGGAAACCTGCTCTATTATCGGCGCAAATATTCTGAACATCGCCCGCCAGGATTATGAACCTCAGGGCGCCAGCGTGACCATTCTGGTCAGCGAAGAGCCGGTCGATCCTAAGCTTATCGACAAAACCGAGCATCCGGGCCCGCTGCCTGAAGTGGTTGTCGCCCACCTCGATAAAAGCCATATCTGCGTGCACACCTACCCGGAGAGCCACCCGGAAGGCGGCCTGTGTACGTTCCGCGCCGATATCGAAGTATCCACCTGCGGCGTGATCTCCCCGCTAAACGCGCTGAACTATTTAATTCACCAGCTGGAATCCGATATCGTCACCATTGATTATCGTGTGCGTGGTTTTACGCGCGATATCAACGGCATGAAGCACTTTATCGATCACGAGATCAACTCCATTCAGAACTTTATGTCCGAGGACATGAAATCGCTGTACGACATGATGGACGTGAACGTGTATCAGGAGAACATCTTCCACACCAAGATGCTGCTTAAGGAGTTTGACCTTAAGCACTACATGTTCCACACAAAGCCAGAAGATTTAAGCGAAGAAGAGCGTAAGGTCATTACCGACCTGCTCTGGAAAGAGATGCGCGAAATCTACTACGGCCGCAATATTCCGGCCGTGTAAGACGCGCACGGAGCAAGGACGCTCCTGTGTGCTATTTCTGTTTCATAAACTCCCGGTACGCCGCCACGACCTGCAGAAAGTCCTCCACGCCGCACAGCGACAGGCTCTCTTCGTCGTAGTAGCTCATCCCCTCTTCCATCTCGTCGCCCGAGAATTCCAGCTGATTGGCCCGCACCATCACCTCTTCGCCATCCATCCACAGCGTGTATTCATGACCCGCACGTTGCCAGGAGCGTTCACTGCCTTTTATCGCATTCGCCGCCTGTTCAACTTCATCAAGAAGCGCTAGATTTTCTTTCACTTCTTCGTTAAACCAGTGTCCAACGGCTTCGTGGCCCATCGACATACGCACTTTCACCACCCCGGTGATGTCGCGCAGAAATTCGTAATCCATAGTGTTTTCCTCTGCAAAGCCATTACGGTAATTATCGCAGCAGAGAGGAAGAAAAAAAGCGTGTGAGGTGGGAGGAATGAAAATAAAAAAGGTGAGAGCAAGGCCCTGCGGCCTGATGCCCTCACCCCGGCCCTCTCCCACGGGAGAGGGTGCAAACACTAAAAACCGTCTCGTGGAGACGGTTTTGCTTTTATACCGCCGTCTGGAAGATAACCCCGTCAGCTTTCTCGGTGTACTGAGAGAGCTGGTCAAAGTTCAGATAGCGATAGGTATCCACCGCCGTCTTATCAACCTGAGCAACGAAGGTCTGGTACTCTTCCGGCGTTGGCAGTTTGCCAATCAGCGCCGCAACCGCCGCCAGCTCAGCAGAAGCCAGGTAGACGTTCGCACCGGTACCTAAACGGTTCGGGAAGTTACGGGTAGAGGTGGAGACCACCGTCGCACCGTCTGCCACGCGCGCCTGGTTACCCATACACAGGGAACAGCCCGGGATTTCGATGCGCGCACCGCTCTTACCAAACACGCTGTAGTAACCCTCTTCAGTCAGCTGCGCCGCATCCATACGGGTTGGTGGCGCTACCCAAAGGCGGGTTGGCAGCTGGCCTTTGTGAGTATCCAGCAGTTTACCGGCAGCACGGAAGTGACCGATGTTGGTCATACAGGAACCGATGAACACTTCGTCGATCTTATCGCCCTGCACGTCAGACAGCAGACGCGCATCGTCAGGATCGTTCGGCGCACAGAGAATTGGCTCTTTAATGTCTGCCAGATCGATATCGATCACCGCCGCATATTCTGCGTCAGCATCGGCTTCCAGCAGCTGCGGATCCGCCAGCCATTTCTCCATCCCCTGAATACGACGCTCCAGCGTACGACGGTCACCGTAGCCTTCCGCAATCATCCACTTCAGCAGGACGATGTTAGAGTTCAGATACTCAATGATCGGCTCTTTGTTCAGCTTGATGGTACAACCCGCGGCGGAACGCTCTGCGGACGCATCGGTCAGTTCGAATGCCTGCTCAACTTTGAGATCCGGCAGCCCTTCAATTTCCAGGATGCGGCCAGAGAAGATGTTCTTCTTACCTTTCTTCTCAACGGTCAGCAGGCCCTGTTTGATGGCATACAGCGGGATAGCGTGAACCAGGTCGCGCAGGGTGATACCCGGCTGCATTTTACCTTTGAAGCGCACCAGTACCGATTCCGGCATATCCAGCGGCATCACGCCGGTCGCTGCGGCAAACGCCACCAGACCGGAGCCCGCAGGGAAGGAGATACCAATCGGGAAACGGGTATGGGAGTCACCGCCGGTACCGACGGTATCCGGCAGCAGCATACGGTTCAGCCAGGAGTGGATAACGCCGTCGCCCGGACGCAGGGAGACGCCGCCACGGTTCATGATGAAGTCTGGCAGCGTGTGGTGCGTGGTTACGTCAACCGGCTTCGGATACGCCGCCGTGTGACAGAAGGACTGCATGACCAGATCGGACGAGAAGCCCAGGCACGCCAGGTCTTTCAGCTCGTCACGGGTCATTGGGCCAGTGGTGTCCTGAGAGCCCACAGAGGTCATCTTCGGCTCGCAGTAAGCGCCAGGACGGATACCGGCCACGCCGCACGCACGGCCAACCATTTTCTGCGCCAGCGAGAAGCCACGATTGCTTTCTGCTACGTCTTTCGCATGACGGAACACGTCTGAGTGCGGCAGACCCAGCGCTTCACGCGCTTTGGTGGTCAGGCCACGACCGATGATCAGCGGGATACGGCCACCGGCACGCACTTCGTCGATCAGCACGTCGGTTTTCAGCTCGAAGCTCGCCAGCAGCTCGTTGGTGTCGTGGTTACGGACTTCACCTTTGTACGGGTAAACGTCAATCACGTCGCCCATGTTCAGGTTAGAGACATCCACTTCGATTGGCAGTGCGCCAGCATCTTCCATGGTGTTGAAGAAGATTGGGGCAATCTTACCGCCCAGGCACAAGCCGCCACCGCGTTTGTTCGGCACATGCGGAATATCGTCACCCATAAACCACAGGACGGAGTTAGTGGCGGATTTACGGGAAGAACCGGTACCGACTACGTCACCGACGTAAGCCAGCGGGAACCCTTTTTTCTGCAAGGCTTCGATCTGTTTGATCGGGCCGACAACGCCTGGCTGATCCGGCTCAATGCCTTCACGGGCGTTTTTCAGCATCGCCAGAGCGTGCAGCGGGATATCCGGGCGAGACCATGCATCCGGTGCCGGAGAGAGGTCATCGGTGTTGGTTTCACCGGTGACTTTGAATACGGTAACGGTAATTTTTTCAGCCAGCGCAGGACGGTTCAGGAACCATTCGGCATCGGCCCAGGACTGCATCACCTGCTTCGCATAGACGTTGCCTGCTTTGGCTTTTTCTTCCACATCGTAGAAGTTATCGAACATCAGCAGCGTTGAAGAGAGCGCTTTAGCGGCAATCGGTGCCAGCTTGTCGTTATCCAGCGCGTCAATCAGCGGATGAATGTTATAACCACCCTGCATGGTGCCGAGCAGTTCAATGGCTTTTTCAGGAGTAACCAGTGGGGAGGTGGCTTCGCCTTTGGCGATAGCAGCAAGGAATCCGGCTTTTACGTAGGCAGCTTCATCTACGCCAGGCGGTACGCGGTTGATCAGCAGATCTAACAGGAATTCTTCTTCGCCCTTAGGCGGGTTCTTCAGCAGCTCGACGAGCGCGGCCATTTGGGTTGCATCTAACGGTTTGGGTACAATTCCCTCGGCGGCACGTTCTGCTACGTGCTTACGGTATTCTTCTAGCACGACGGTTCTCCTCGCTCTCATTGTCATATGCGGCGGGCGTTCTCTTCACGCTCCTGTGAGACAGCAGTTTGTAGGGTAAATGCCCGATACCGCGTCGGGCAGCATAGCAGGATTTCTGCACAGTGTTAATCCGTTTACAAAAAAGCAACATTAAAAAATTTGCTGAATCGTTAAGCATGGTGTAGCGGGCGGACGGGGGGAATTTTGGCAACTAGTTGCGGTCCGCTCGCAAGAGCGGCCTTCTGAAATCCAGCGGCTTTTCAGCTATCACATATAATTGTGTAATAAATACTCACACTCTTTATCCGGACGTACCGGCAGTTCCCCAACAAAAGTCAAAACAGTAAAAGGCGAGTGAATAATACTCACGCCAACCGTAACGCCTCACGGCACAGCGCTTGTCTCGTTGGAGTCATTTTATGAAGTTGCCCTTTAAACCACATCTGCTTGTTCTTCTGTGCAGTGCCGGGCTGTTTGCCGCCTCAGGCGTCATGTTTGTCAAAAGTCGGGCGACAGAGCCTGTCGTCCCCGCTCCCGTCGCACAACAACCGGTAACCCCCGCAGCAGCGCAACCCGCCCCCGTCGTCGCCCCAGCCTATACGGCCGCGCAAATCGATCAGTGGGTTGCTCCCATCGCGCTCTATCCGGATGCCCTGCTGTCACAAATTTTAATGGCCTCGACCTACCCGGCCAACGTCATCCAGGCGGCGCAGTGGTCCAAAGACAACCCTAAAATGGAAGGAGACGCCGCTATCCAGGCCGTTGCCAGCCAGCCCTGGGATCCCAGCGTAAAATCGCTGGTCGCGTTTCCTCAACTGATGTCGCTGATGGGTGAAAACCCGCCGTGGGTACAAAATCTGGGGGATGCATTTCTCGCACAACCGAAAGATGTCATGGATTCCGTCCAACGCCTGCGCGCGCTGGCTCAAAAGACCGGCGCCTTACAATCGACGCCTCAGCAGACAGTCACCACCGTGACGAAACCTGCCCCGGCCAAATCGGCCACCAGCGAATCGACGACTTCCACCACGCCTGCCCCGACGGTGATCAAAATTGAATCCGCGGATCCGCAGGTCGTTTACGTCCCTACCTATAACCCCAATACCGTTTACGGTACCTGGCCAAACACGGCTTACCCGCCAACCTATCTTCCTCCTTCTCCGGGAGAGCAGTTTACGGACAGTCTGGTCAAAGGCTTAGGCTTCAGCCTGGGTGTGGCGACAACCTACGCCATCTTCAGCAACATCGACTGGGATGATGACGACGACTGGGACCACCATCATGACGATGACTGGAATCACGGCGGCTATAACCGCAACGGTGATAACAATATCAATATTAACGTTGAGAACTTCAACAAAATCAGTGGGCAACGCCTGACGGATGCCAACCGCACCTGGCAGCATAACCCGGCGTATCGGGAAGGTGTGCCCTACCCCACCAGCCAGCTTAATAACCGCTTCCATTCCACTAACACGGTAACGGGGCTCAGTTCTACGCAGCAAAAACCGGTTAACCGCGACAGCCAGCGTCAGGCGGCCCTAAGCCAGATGGAAAAATCGACGGGTAAAACCTTCCCGCAAACCGCGCGTCCGGGAACCAAAGATGCACAGCGCCAGATTTCAGGCGAACAGCTGAAGCAGATATCCCAGCGCAACAACTACCGTGGCTACGACACCAGACCGCAAACGGCAAAGCGAACCACCTCGCAGCAGCGTGATAATCACCCTGCCGTAACCCAGCGACAGGAGAAACGGATCGCGCAGCCAGCCCAGCAACGCCATATCCCGCAGCGAACCAGCCAGCCTCGCGCAAATGCCCTGAGCGGTAACGACAGCCGCTCTGCCAACTGGCAAGCCCAGCAGCAACGGGGGGCGCAAAGCAGACAATTGGCTGCCCGTCATCAGCAGCCGCGTCAGGCCCCTGCCGGACGTGCTGAACACCGTGAATTCCGTCATCGTTAAGGGAGCCAACATGAAAAAGAATCTTGTCTGTGGAATGGTGTTGTTCATGATGTCCGCCGCTGCGATGGCACAGCAATCCTTCAGTACACCCGCTCAGGCGACCGATGCGCTGGCACATGCCATCAGTGAACAGAATGAAACGGCAATGAACAATCTGCTTGGAGAGAACTGGCGCGATTTTCTGCCGCCAGAAGGGGTCGATCCTGAGGCCGTCGATCGTTTCCTGCGCGACTGGAAGGTGCGGCACAACACGGTTATCGATGGTAATACGGCGCATCTGGTCGTCGGAAATAACGACTGGCAGTTGCCCATCCCGGTTGTCAAATCCGCTGCCGGATGGCAATTCGATATCAAGGAGGGCGCCGAGGAGATCCTGACCCGCGAGATCGGGCGTAACGAGCTTGCTGCCATCGAAGCATTACATGCCTATGTGGATGCCCAGCAGAGCTATTTCGCCATGAATCAAAAATACGCGCAGAAAATTGTCAGCTCTGAAGGGAAAAAAGATGGTCTCTACTGGCCCGTTTCGCCGGGTGAAGCCCCCAGCCCGCTGGGACCAGCCTTCAGCCCCAAAGAGCCCGGTGCAGGCTATCACGGCTATCGGTTCCGTATCCTGCCTGATGAGAAAGGCTTTGCGATGGTGGCATGGCCCGTCAGCTATGGCCAGACAGGCGTCATGAGCTTTGTGATAAACCAGGATGACAAAGTGTACCAGGCCGATCTCGGCAATGACTCTGAGCAGAAAGCCCAGGCGTTAACTACCTATAACCCGGATAAAACCTGGCAGCCTGTGGCTCCCTGAATCCAGCACATAAAAAAAGCGGCCACAGGCCGCTTTTTTTGTCTGAAGAAACTTATTTCTTCTTCGCTTTCGCGTTTGGCAGGTCGGTGATGCTACCTTCAAACACTTCTGCCGCCAGGCCCACGGACTCGTGCAGAGTTGGGTGAGCGTGGATGGTCAGCGCGATGTCTTCCGCGTCGCAACCCATTTCGATCGCCAGACCGATTTCACCCAGCAGCTCGCCGCCGTTGGTACCGACAATCGCACCACCGATAACGCGGTGAGTCTCTTTGTCGAAGATCAGTTTGGTCATACCGTCTGCGCAGTCGGAAGCGATAGCACGGCCAGAAGCAGCCCACGGGAAGGTGGCGGTTTCGTAGCTGATGCCTTTCTCTTTCGCTTCTTTCTCGGTCAGACCGACCCATGCCACTTCTGGCTCGGTGTACGCGATAGATGGGATCACTTTCGGATCGAAGTAGTGTTTCATGCCGGCGATAACTTCAGCGGCAACGTGACCTTCGTGAACACCTTTGTGCGCCAGCATTGGCTGACCGACGATATCGCCGATAGCAAAGATGTGCGGCACGTTAGTGCGCAGCTGTTTGTCAACGCGGATGAAGCCACGGTCGTCCACTTCCACGCCAGCTTTGCCCGCGTCGAGGTTCTTACCGTTCGGCACACGGCCGATCGCCACCAGCACGGCGTCATAACGCTGTGGTTCGGATGGCGCTTTTTTACCTTCCATGGAAACGTAAATACCGTCTTCTTTCGCTTCAACGGCAGTCACTTTGGTTTCCAGCATCAGGTTGAATTTCTTGCTGATACGCTTGGTGAAGACTTTAACGATGTCTTTATCCGCAGCCGGGATAACCTGGTCGAACATTTCAACCACGTCAATGTCTGAACCCAGTGCATGGTACACGGTACCCATTTCCAGACCGATGATACCGCCGCCCATAACCAGCAGACGTTTTGGAACGGTTTTCAGTTCCAGGGCATCGGTGGAATCCCACACGCGTGGATCTTCATGTGGAATGAATGGCAGTTCGATTGGACGAGAGCCCGCCGCGATGATCGCGTTGTCGAAGTTGATTACGGTTTTGCCGTTTTCGCCTTCCACTTCAAGAGTGTTCGCGCCGGTGAATTTACCCAGACCGTTAACCACTTTTACTTTACGGCCTTTCGCCATGCCAGCCAGACCACCGGTCAGCTGAGTGATAACTTTCTCTTTCCAGGTACGGATTTTATCGATATCGGTTTTCGGCTCGCCGAAGACGATACCGTGTTCAGCCAGCGCTTTGGCTTCTTCGATAACTTTCGCTACGTGCAGCAGCGCTTTAGAAGGGATACAACCTACGTTCAGACAAACACCACCAAGGGTGTTGTAACGTTCTACGATGACGGTTTCCAGACCTAAATCAGCGCAACGGAAGGCTGCAGAGTAACCTGCGGGACCTGCCCCAAGTACCACGACCTGAGTTTTGATTTCAGTACTCATCATGACCTCTTATTGATTTCCGGCGGTCCAGGTACTTGTCGCCCTTCATCCACCGGGACGTTCTATCCGCCCGCAGTTTACAAAATTGTTAACAATTTTGAAACAACAAACGGCTCACGAATTGTCGCTTTCGCCAATAACCTCACAAACCACATGAGATTAACAGAAAAAAGCCGGCCGACTGGCCGGCTTTTCACTTACATCACCAGGCGGCGAATGTCGCTCAGCATGTTGTTTATGATGGTGATGAAACGCGCACCATCAGCACCGTCGATCACGCGGTGGTCGAAGGACAGAGAGATTGGCATCATCAGACGCGGCACGAACTCTTTGCCATTCCACACCGGCTCCATCGCGGACTTGGACACACCGAGGATAGCCACTTCCGGCGCGTTAACAATCGGTGCGAAGTGGGTAGTACCCAGGCCGCCGATGCTGGAGATAGTGAAGCAGCCGCCCTGCATTTCGCCGGCAGTCAGCTTACCATCACGCGCTTTTTTGGAGATGGTGGTCAGTTCACGGGACAGCTCAGTGATGCTCTTCTTGTTCACGTCTTTGAAGACCGGAACAACCAGACCATTTGGCGTATCAACCGCAACACCAATGTTGATGTATTTCTTCAGCGTCAGCTTCTGGCCATCTTCGGACAGGGAGCTGTTGAAGCGTGGCATCTGCTCCAGGGCAGCGGCAACGGCTTTCATGATGAAGACCACTGGGGTGAATTTCACGTCCAGTTTACGCTTCTCAGCTTCGGCGTTCTGCTGTTTACGGAACGCTTCCAGATCGGTGATATCGGTTTTGTCGAAGTGCGTAACGTGCGGGATCATGACCCAGTTACGGCTCAGGTTAGCACCAGAGATTTTCTGGATGCGGCCCAGTTCCACTTCTTCAATTTCACCGAACTTGCTGAAGTCCACTTTCGGCCATGGCAGCATGCCCGGGATACCGCCGCCTGCGGCTGCAGCTGGTGCAGCTTCAGCGCGTTTCACCGCGTCTTTCACATAAGCCTGAACGTCTTCGCGCAGGATACGACCTTTACGGCCAGTCCCTTTCACTTTCGCCAGGTTCACGCCGAATTCGCGCGCCAGGCGACGAATCAGCGGGGTCGCGTGGACGTAAGCGTCGTTTTCAGCGAACTCAGATTTGCTTTCCGCTTTTGCAGCAGGTGCCGCTGGTTTAGCAGCCTGAGCCGGTGCAGCAGCCGGTGCTGGAGCAGCTGCGGCAGCCGGAGCGGCAGCAGGCGCAGCGCCTTCCACTTCGAAGACCATGATCAGAGAGCCGGTAGAGACTTTGTCGCCGGTGCTGATTTTGATCTCTTTAACGGTACCCTCGAACGGCGCAGGCACTTCCATAGAGGCTTTGTCGCCTTCAACGGTGATCAGTGACTGTTCAGCGGCAACTTTGTCGCCCACTTTCACCATCACTTCGGTCACTTCGACTTCGTCACCGCCGATGTCAGGAACGTTAACGTCTTTCACGCCGCCTGCTGCTGGTGCAGCCGCTGGAGCCGGAGCCGCAGCCTGAGCTGGCGCAGCGGCAGGTGCAGCACCCGCCACTTCGAAGATCATGATCAGAGAGCCGGTAGACACTTTGTCACCGGTGTTGATCTTGATCTCTTTAACGGTGCCCGCGAACGGCGCCGGCACTTCCATAGACGCTTTATCGCCTTCTACGGTGATCAGAGACTGCTCAGCCGCAACGGTATCGCCCACTTTCACCAGGATTTCAGTGACTTCAACTTCGTCACCGCCGATGTCAGGCACGTTAACTTCTTTCGCTGCCGCGGCAGCTGCTGGAGCAGCGGCGGCCGGAGCTTCTTTCTTCTCTTCCTGCGCAGGTGCAGCAGCTGCTGCACCGTCGGCGGAATCGAAAATCATGATCAGTTTGCCAGTCTCGGTTTTATCGCCAACAGAGACTTTGATCTCTTTAACGATGCCAGCCTGAGGAGACGGGACTTCCATAGAGGCTTTGTCGCCTTCTACGGTGATCAGCGACTGTTCAGCTTCAACTTTGTCGCCTACTTTGACCAGGATCTCGGTGATTTCAACTTCATCAGCCCCGATGTCCGGTACATTGATTTCGATAGCCATTATTCTTTTACCTCTTACGCCAGACGCGGGTTAACTTTTTCTGCATCGATGTTGAATTTGGTAATTGCGTCCGCAACCACTTTCTTATCGATTTCGCCACGTTTAGCCAGTTCGCCCAGTGCTGCTACAACCACGTAAGAAGCATCAACTTCGAAGTGGTGACGCAGGTTTTCGCGGCTGTCAGAACGACCGAAGCCGTCAGTACCCAGTACGCGATAATCATCAGCTGGAACGTAAGTACGAACCTGCTCAGCGAACAGTTTCATATAGTCAGTAGACGCCACCGCTGGCGCGTCGTTCATCACCTGAGCGATGTACGGAACGCGTGGGGTTTCCATTGGGTGCAGCATGTTCCAGCGCTCACAATCCTGGCCATCACGCGCCAGTTCAGTGAAGGAGGTCACGCTGTACACGTCGGAACCCACACCGTAGTCTTTCGCCAGGATCTGCGCTGCTTCACGAACGTGACGCAGAATAGAACCGGAGCCCAGCAGCTGAACTTTACCTTTGCTACCTTCAATGGTTTCGAGTTTATAGATACCTTTACGGATACCTTCCTCGGCACCTGCTGGCATTGCCGGCATGTGGTAGTTTTCGTTCAGGGTGGTGATGTAGTAGTAAATGTTCTCTTGCGCTTCGCCGTACATGCGCTGCAGACCGTCATGCATGATGACTGCCACTTCGTACGCGTAAGACGGGTCGTAAGAGATACAGTTAGGGATAGTCAGAGACTGAATGTGGCTGTGGCCATCTTCGTGCTGCAGACCTTCACCGTTCAGGGTCGTACGACCGGAAGTACCACCAATCAGGAAGCCGCGAGCCTGCTGGTCGCCTGCCTGCCAGCACAGGTCACCGATACGCTGGAACCCGAACATGGAGTAGTAGATGTAGAACGGGATCATCGGCAGGTTGTTGGTGCTGTAGGAGGTCGCAGCAGCCAGCCAGGATGCGCCTGCGCCCAGCTCGTTGATACCTTCCTGCAGGATCTGACCTTTCTCGTCTTCTTTGTAGTATGCAACCTGCTCACGGTCCTGCGGGGTGTACTGCTGGCCGTTCGGGCTGTAGATACCGATCTGACGGAACAGACCTTCCATACCGAAAGTACGCGCTTCGTCAGCGATGATTGGCACCAGACGATCTTTGATCGACTTGTTCTTCAGCATCACGTTCAGGGCACGAACGAAAGCGATAGTGGTGGAGATCTCTTTGTTCTGCTCTTCCAGCAGCTGAGAGAAGTCTTCCAGCGCTGGCAGTTCCAGTTTCTCGGTGAAGTTAGGCTGACGAGCTGGCAGGTAGCCTTTCAGCGCCTGACGACGTTCGTGCAGGTACTTGTACTCTTCAGAACCTTCCGGGAAGGTGATGTAAGACAGGTTTTCTACCTGTTCATCGGTCACTGGCACGTTGAAGCGGTCGCGGATGTAGCGCACGCCGTCCATGTTCATTTTCTTAACCTGGTGAGCGATGTTTTTACCTTCTGCGGTATCACCCATGCCGTAACCTTTGATGGTGTGGGCCAGGATTACAGTCGCTTTACCTTTGGTTTCGCGCGCTTTTTTCAGTGCTGCGTAGATTTTCTTCGGATCGTGACCACCACGGTTCAGCGCCCAGATCTGCTCGTCAGTCCAGTCTGCAACCAGTGCGGCGGTTTCAGGATATTTGCCGAAGAAGTGCTCACGAACGTAGGCACCGTCTTTGGATTTGAAGGTCTGGTAGTCACCGTCAACGGTTTCGTTCATCAGTTGGATCAGTTTACCGCTGGTGTCTTTACGCAGCAGTTCGTCCCAACGTGAACCCCACATTACTTTGATAACGTTCCAGCCAGCACCTGCGAAGATGCCTTCCAGTTCGTTGATGATCTTACCGTTACCGGTTACCGGACCATCCAGACGCTGCAGGTTACAGTTGATGATGAAGCACAGGTTGTCCAGCTTCTCACGGGTAGCGATGGTGATCGCACCTTTAGATTCTGGCTCATCCATCTCACCGTCGCCCAGGAAGGCGTAAACGGTTTGCTCAGAGGTATCTTTCAGACCGCGGTGTTCCAGGTACTTCAGGAATTTCGCCTGATAGATTGCACCGATTGGGCCCAGACCCATGGATACGGTCGGGAACTGCCAGAATTCAGGCATCAGTTTAGGGTGCGGGTAAGAAGACAGACCTTTACCGTGAACTTCCTGACGGAAGTTGTTCATCTGCTCTTCAGTCAGACGACCTTCCAGGAATGCACGTGCATAGATGCCCGGAGAGATGTGGCCCTGGAAGTACACCAGGTCGCCGCCGTCTTTCTCGTTAGCAGCACGGAAGAAGTGGTTGAAGCACACTTCGTAAACGGTCGCAGAGGACTGGAAGGACGCCATGTGGCCACCCAGCTCCAGATCTTTCTTGGACGCACGCAGAACGGTCATGATGGCGTTCCAGCGGATAGCAGAACGGATACGGCGTTCCAGATCCAGATTGCCCGGGTATTCCGGTTCGTCTTCAACGGCAATCGTGTTTACGTAGTTGCTAGCCCCTGCACCTGAAGCAACCTTCACGCCGCCTTTGCGGGCTTCAGAAAGCAGCTGATCAATCAGATACTGAGCGCGCTCAACACCTTCTTCACGGATGACCGATTCGATCGCCTGTAGCCAGTCGCGAGTTTCGATCGGATCCACGTCATTTTGGAGACGTTCTGACATGGGGGTATTCCTTATCTATCTAATACGTTGATTTATCTGGAACCTGTCCCATTGTATTTTCGTCAGAAAACACAATAAGACAGGTTCTGCGTTTAGTTGCCGCGCTCTAAAAGTACCTGGCGCTTAATCCTTTCGTTGCTGTATGCGGCGTAATGAACGTTCGCGACGCGATTGTTCTCGGCTGCGGTCCAGCAAGATTTCCTCAATGAAAGCCAGATGTCGGTGCGACGCTTCGCGCGCCTGCTCCGGTTCCCCGGCCATTATCGCCTCGAATACTCGGGTGCGATGGTTGCTTACCAGCGGGAGCATGTCCCGACGGGCATACAACAATTCAAAATTTTGACGAACGTTCTGGGCCAGCATCGGCTCCATGCAGCGTAGCAGATGGAGGAGCACTACGTTGTGTGCCGCTTCGGTGACGGCAATCTGATACTGGACGACGGCATTGGACTCGGCGTCTAAATCGCCGGACTGCTGTGCCCGTTCAATGGCCTGATGCAGTTCGCGGATACGCACGCGATCTTCATCAGTGCTGCGAAGGGCGGCGTAATAGGCCGCGATACCTTCAAGCGCGTGACGGGTCTCAAGCAGATCAAACTGGGATTCTGGGTGGTCAGAGAGAAGTTCTACCAGCGGATCGCTGAAGCTCTGCCACAGGCTGTTTTGAACAAAGGTTCCGCCGCCCTGGCGACGAAGCAGCAAGCCCTTTGCTTCGAGGCGTTGAATCGCCTCACGCAGAGAGGGGCGGGATACGTCGAACTGTTTAGCCAGCTCGCGTTCTGGCGGAAGTTTCTCACCCGGGCGCAGTGTCCCCTCGAGGATTAAAAACTCCAGCTGCTGCTCAATCACATCGGATAGTTTTGGTTGGCGAATTTTGCTGTAGGCCATATTCCCTGTCTTACGCCTTTTTGCCCGGAGTCAATTGGTCTTACCAATTTCAAGTTCGTATCGCTAAAGTAACAAAGTATTCACCTTCTGTCCATATTGGTTTTGATTGAAATCAGTAAACCCTGCACATTTTAACAACCTTACAGAAATAACGTTTCAGAAATGTAACTTTGCACAAATGAGCTGATTACTACCAAAGAGGGAGTTTTAACCATAATGAAACGAGGGTTTTTGCAATCTGAAGCGATTCAACAACGCAAAAAATGAAAATTCGCCCACTTTTAAGGCATTTCTATTCTATAGGTTGGGGTAGTAAGAATTAACGGTGCGATTTACAAATGCTTTCTTTTTATTCAACTCGTCATCAGCCCTTCATAAAGCAGGTGCATTCACATGCGCTTACCACTATTCTTGCGCTTACGGAAGACATCTCCGCTTTTTTCGGTCTTATTAACCGTAAAGAAATAAATACAGAAAACGGATATTCATAATTACACACGCACAGCGTGAACATAACAACCACACACGAGGTTTCAAATGGAAGCTCAACAGCACGGCGATCAGCTAAAGCGCGGCCTTAAAAACCGCCATATACAGCTCATCGCATTGGGTGGTGCTATCGGCACTGGCCTGTTTCTGGGAAGCGCATCCGTCATCCAGTCGGCCGGTCCAGGCATTATTTTGGGTTACGCTATCGCAGGTTTTATTGCGTTTCTGATCATGCGCCAGTTAGGTGAGATGGTCGTTGAAGAGCCGGTTGCAGGCTCGTTCAGTCACTTTGCCTACAAATACTGGGGCAGTTTTGCCGGTTTCGCTTCCGGCTGGAACTACTGGGTGCTTTACGTTCTGGTGGCCATGGCAGAACTGACCGCCGTGGGGAAATACATTCAGTTCTGGTATCCCGAGATCCCAACCTGGGTTTCTGCGGCAGCGTTCTTCGTCATTATCAACGCCATCAACCTGACCAACGTAAAAGTGTTCGGTGAGATGGAGTTCTGGTTTGCCATCATCAAAGTCATTGCCGTGGTGGCGATGATTATCTTTGGCGGCTGGCTGCTGTTCAGCGGCAACGGTGGCCCACAGGCCACGGTGCGTAACCTCTGGGAGCAAGGTGGATTCCTGCCTCACGGGATGACCGGTCTGGTGATGATGATGGCCATTATTATGTTTTCCTTCGGGGGGCTGGAGCTGGTGGGGATCACCGCCGCTGAAGCCGACAACCCGGAGCAAAGCATCCCGAAAGCGACGAATCAGGTTATCTACCGAATTCTGATCTTCTATGTGGGTTCACTGGCCGTTCTGCTCTCACTGCTGCCGTGGACACGCGTCACGGCCGACACCAGCCCGTTCGTCCTTATCTTCCACGAACTGGGCGATACCTTCGTGGCGAATGCGCTCAATATCGTCGTGCTGACGGCGGCGCTTTCCGTCTACAACAGCTGCGTGTACTGCAACAGCCGCATGCTGTTCGGCCTTGCGCAGCAGGGTAACGCACCAAAAGCCCTGCTGAACGTCGATAAGCGCGGCGTGCCGGTCAATACCATCATTGTTTCGGCTATCGTGACGGCGCTTTGCGTGCTGATTAACTACATGGCCCCCGAATCGGCGTTTGGCCTGCTAATGGCCCTGGTGGTCTCGGCTCTGGTGATTAACTGGGCGATGATCAGCCTGGCGCACATCAAGTTCCGCCGCGCTAAACAGCAGCAGGGCGTAACCACCCGCTTCCCTGCCCTGCTCTATCCGCTGGGTAACTGGGTTTGCCTGCTGTTTATGGCGGGCGTGCTGGTGATTATGCTGCTCACCCCAGGCATGGCGATTTCCGTTTACCTGATACCGGTCTGGATTGCGATCCTCGGCGTGGGGTATCTGGTAAAACAGAAAAACGGTAAAACCGTAAAAGCACATTAATAACCCCTCAGCTCAGCACTCGTTTCGCGGGTGCTGAGCGTTTGTTACCTTCCTCACAAATTCACCTCGTCAGCCGCTTTATCCATATCACCGCCCTGATACTGCAACGCATATATCGATTAGCCAGCAAATAATTCTCTCCATACCGTCACCCGGAGAGCAGTCAATGGATAACAATAAACTGTCAGTAAAAGAGAAGATCGGCTATGGGATGGGCGATGCAGGATGCAATATCATCTTCGGCGCCATCATGTTGTTTGTTAATTATTTTTATACCGATATTTTTGGGCTGGCACCTGCGCTGGTCGGCGTGTTGCTGCTGTCCGTGCGCGTTATAGATGCCGTTACGGACCCGATCATGGGGGCCATCGCGGACCGTACCCGCAGTAAATATGGGCGGTTTCGTCCATGGCTTTTGTGGATTGCGTTCCCCTATGCGCTATTCAGTATCCTGATGTTCACCACGCCAGACTGGAGCTATAACAGCAAAGTTATCTATGCCTTTGTGACCTACTTCCTGCTCTCGTTAACCTATACGGCCATCAACATTCCCTACTGCTCGTTGGGCGGCGTGATCACCAATGACCCAAAAGAGCGCGTGGCTTGCCAGTCCTATCGCTTTGTGATGGTGGGTATTGCCACGCTTTTACTGTCGCTCACGCTCCTGCCGATGGCGGACTGGTTTGGTGGCGATAACAAAGCCAAAGGCTACCAGATGGCGATGACCGTGCTGGCGCTGATTGGTACCTGTATGTTCCTGTTCTGCTTCGCCACCGTGCGCGAGCGCGTACGTCCGGCGGTGCAGACCCATGATGAGCTGAAAAACGATCTGAAGGACGTGTGGAAAAACGACCAGTGGGTACGCATTCTGCTGCTGACGCTCTGCAACGTCTGCCCGGGCTTTATCCGCATGGCGGCCACCATGTATTACGTCACCTGGGTAATGGGCCAGAGCACTCACTTTGCCACCCTGTTTATCAGCCTGGGCGTGGTGGGAATGATGCTCGGCAGTATGCTGGCGAAAGTGCTGACCGACCGCTGGTGTAAACTGAAAGTGTTCTTCTGGACCAACATCGTGCTGGCGCTTTTCTCCTGTGCGTTCTATTTCTTCGACCCGAAAGCGACCGTCACCATCGTGGTGCTCTACTTCCTGCTTAACATTCTTCACCAGATCCCATCTCCGCTGCACTGGTCGCTAATGGCCGATGTGGACGACTATGGCGAGTGGAAAACCGGTAAACGCATCACCGGGATCAGCTTCTCGGGCAATATCTTCTTCCTCAAGCTGGGGCTGGCGATTGCTGGCGCGATGGTGGGCTTCCTGCTCTCCTGGTATGGCTACGACGCCGGTGCGAAAGCGCAAAGCGCAGAGGCCATTAACGGGATCGTTCTGCTGTTTACCGTGATCCCGGGCGTGGGGTATTTGATCACTGCGGGCGTAGTGCGACTGCTGAAAGTGGATCGGGAAACCATGAAACAGATCCAGCTCGACCTGGAGAAACGCCGCACCAACTACAGCGAACTGAACGCCTGGCAGGAAACGAGAGCCGAAACAAAAGAAGGAACGCCGCATGCATAACTGGCCTAACCCGTTTATAGAACAACGCGCTGACCCGTACGTTCTGCGTCATGAAGGGCAATATTATTTTATCGCCTCCGTGCCGCAATACGACAGGCTGGCGATCCGCCGGGCAGCGTCGCTGGAAGGGCTGCGCAGTGCCGACGAGGTGGTCGTATGGCGCAAACCGGAGACTGGCCCAATGAGCCAGCTTATCTGGGCACCGGAACTGCATCATATCGACGGTAAGTGGTACATCTATTTTGCCGCCGCGCACACCCAGGCGCTGGATGGTCTGGGCATGTTCCAGCACCGCATGTTTGTGCTGGAGTGTGCCGACCGCGACCCGCTAACCGGCACGTGGACTGAAAAAGGCCAGGTAAAAACGCCGTTCGACACCTTTGCGCTGGACGCGACCACGTTCGTGCATCAGGGGAAACGCTGGTATTTGTGGGCGCAAAAAGCCCCGGATATCTCCGGCAACTCCAATCTCTATTTAAGTGAAATGGAGAACCCGTGGACGCTGAAAGGCGAGCCGGTGATGCTCAGTAAACCGGAATATGACTGGGAGTGCCGCGGCTTCTGGGTCAACGAAGGCCCGGCGGTGCTGTTCCACGGCGACAAGTTGTTTATCAGCTATTCCGCCAGCGCGACCGACGAGAACTACTGCATGGGGCTGCTGTGGACAGAGATCAATGCCGATCCGCAAAATCCTGCGAACTGGCACAAGGCCTCGCGCCCGGTCTTCGTCACCAGCTACGAAAACCGCCAGTATGGGCCAGGCCATAACAGCTTTACGCAAACGCCCGAAGGAGAAGATGTGCTGGTGTATCACGCGCGAAATTACACCGAAATTGAAGGCGATCCGCTTTATGACCCCAATCGTCATACCCGCCTGAAGCTCGTCCGCTGGCACGAAAACGGGATGCCTGATTTTGGCATCCCACCTGCAGATACGCCTTAACCGCTACGGCACGCGGGTTCAGACCAGCGTGCCGTAAATGGTCAGCAACGCCACGATAACGACCACCACAAACGACGTTTTCTTCGCCATCGAGACCGCCGCTTTCGGCGTTTCTATCTTGTCGGTATGCGGCTCACGCGCCAGTGAGAACTGCGCGAGGCGTGTCAGCACCTGGTACTGCGAGGTATGACGGTCGCCAAGCGACGCGAACCACGCCGGGAGCGCTTTTTCGCCGTGGCCAATAAGCGCGTAGACCACACCCACCAGACGAACCGGAAGCCAGTCGAGCACGTGCAGGATCGCATCAATGCCGGAGAGCAAACGTTCATGCGGGGTGAGATAGCGGGCAAGCCAGGTCTGCCAGGCGCGCAGGAACGCATATCCCATCAGCAGTACCGGCCCCCACGGGCCCCCCACCACAAACCAGAACAGCGGCGCCAGGTAGTAGCGGAAGTTAATCCACAGCAGCGCGTTTTGCAGTTCACGCAGGAACTCGCGTTCATCGCAATCCGGCGGCACGCCGTGGATCATCGTCAGCTCGCTGGCCATGGCGCTACGTGCATGCGCATCATCACGGGAAGCGGCTTTCAGATAAGCGTGATAGTGCATACGCACCTTGCCTGCGCCAATACACAGCACGCCGAGCAGGATCCACACCACCAGTAGCGGCACGTTGAAAAAGAGGCCGTATAACGAGCGCAGCAGCAAGAACGTAATCACCATCACGCCCGCGGTCATCAGCAGCGTACGCAGCATGGAAAAATGGTTAATCCGGCGGAAAAGCACCTCCAGCCGGTGATCCAGATGCCAGTGCTCACCGAGTTTGAACAAGCGTTCAGCGATGATAACCAGCAGCATGGTAAACAACGTCATGTTATCTCCTTATTCTGACGACGCGGTAAGCATGGCGCGAAACCGGGGCCAGTCAAATGCAGGGCCAGGATCGGTTTTTCGCGCCGGGGCGATATCACAGTGTCCCGTAATGTTCTCTGCAATCGCAGGGTAAAGCCTGATGAGCGTTTGGGTGATATCCACCAACCGCTGGTACTGTGCATCGGTATAAGGGGTGGTGTCCGTGCCTTCCAGCTCAATCCCAATAGAGAAGTCATTGCAACGCTCGCGCCCCTTATACATCGAGACACCCGCATGCCAGGCGCGCTTATCAAAAGGAACATACTGAACCACTTCGCCATCGCGACGGATCAGGCAGTGCGCCGATACGCGCAGATGCGCAATCTCAGCAAAGAAAGGATGGGCATCGGGATCTATCGTTCCCGTGAATAACGCATCGATCCACGGACCGCCAAACTCACCTGGCGGGAGACTAATGTTATGAACCACCAGCAGTGTGGGCTTTTCATCCTCCGGGCGGCC
The DNA here is from genome assembly GCF_001463365.1 of Enterobacter sp. 50793107. NCBI lineage: Bacteria > Pseudomonadati > Pseudomonadota > Gammaproteobacteria > Enterobacterales > Enterobacteriaceae > Enterobacter > Enterobacter sp. 50793107. The sequence continues at coordinate 23,026 of NZ_LNII01000050.1, forward strand.
ATCGTGGTGCGGTGAGGGTACACGCCGCGCATCCACCAGCCATCCGTCTTCTAACAACATGCTGGAACTCCTTATGTATGGTGCTGTTACTCGGTTCAGAGTAGCATGTTTCAATATTATGATTCGTTACCAATTTGGAGTTTTATCATGCCGCCTCGCCGCTACAACCCCGACCACCGACGTGAAGCGCTTCTGGAACGTATTAATATGGATATTCCGGCAAGCGTTGCCCATGCTTTGAAAGAAGATCTGGGCGGTGACGTCAGCGCGGACAACGATATTACCGCACAATTATTGCCGAAAGAGACACGCTCACACGCCGTGATCATCACCCGCGAAGATGGCGTGTTTTGCGGCAAGCGCTGGGTTGAAGAGGTCTTTACTCAACTGGCTGGCGATGAGGTGCAAATCACCTGGCATGTCGAAGACGGTGACGCCATTACCGCAAACCAGCCGCTGTTTGAGCTTGAAGGCCCGTCCCGCGTGCTGCTGACCGGTGAACGTACCGCGCTTAACTTTGTGCAGACCCTTTCAGGGGTGGCAAGTGAAGTGCGTCGTTACGTTGACCTGCTGGCCGGTACCCATACGCAGCTGCTGGACACCCGTAAAACGCTGCCAGGTCTGCGCACGGCATTAAAGTACGCGGTGCTTTGTGGCGGGGGAGCCAACCACCGTCTGGGGTTGTCCGACGCCTTCCTGATTAAAGAGAACCACATTATTGCCTCTGGCTCTGTGCGTCAGGCGGTGGAGAAAGCCTTCTGGCTGCACCCGGATGTGCCGGTTGAAGTGGAAGTTGAAAACCTCGAAGAGCTGGAGCAGGCCATCAAGGCCGGTGCCGATATCATCATGCTCGATAACTTTGAAACAGCACAGATGCGCGAGGCGGTGAAGCTCACCAACGGCCAGGCACAGCTCGAAGTTTCAGGAAACGTCACCTTCGAAACGATCCGTGAATTCGCCGAAACCGGCGTGGACTACATTTCTGTCGGGGCGCTGACCAAGCACGTTCGCGCCCTCGATCTCTCCATGCGCTTCAAATAACGTCGTCTCCCCTCTCTGCCTGGAGAGGGGAAATTTCAGCCCTCCTCGCAATCTCTCTGTTCTTCTCTGCAAGTAAGTACAAATTCCCTGAACGCCGCTTCACGTTCCATTTTTTGCCCCTCGTCTGCTTTTTTCCCCGCTGTCAGAGTAGCGCCACTTAACCCTGAGGAGCAGATATGAACAGACAACAAGGCTTCACGCTCATTGAGCTGATGGTGATGATTAACAGCAAATTACTTTTTTTTCGTCAGCGAAAAAGCATAACTATCTGATTAAATTAAGAATAGATATCGAAAGGATTTAAAAGTACAAAATTGCTTTCTATATTTGCTGCCCCCTCTGCTGCTATAATTGTTACTAATTTGTTAACTTTTCCTTATGGTGAGCATATCTCGCCCTAAAAACCCGATAAAGAAAATGCTCGGCTCTGAGGATTGTATATTGGGCGTAAATGATTGTATTCTCTATACATTGGTAAGACGCGAGATAACGTTTAGCTATATCCGCGATATGGTTCGAGTTGTTTTATCAAAAAGATAGCAAACAAACCATAATCATCTGTAATATAAGGATAAAATATGGATAGCAGTTTAATTTCTGTCTCAAAAATATTCACTGAAAGACTTCTGAGAATCCCAGACTATCAGAGGGGATACGCTTGGACAGCCAAAGAGGTAAGTGACTTTTGGAATGATTTAGTTCATTTAGAAGATAATAAAAGTCACTATGTCGGAGTGTTGACACTAGAAGATGTTCCTGAAAAAAACATTAATGGTTGGGTTGAGGATCACTGGATCATAAGATCGAGGAGTTATGCACCCTACTTTATTGTCGATGGTCAGCAACGCATGACTACAATCATCATTTTAATTCAAAGCATCATAGAGGAAGTGAAGAATAGAGGGGTTGATATTCAGTTAAACTATACTGACATCGAGGAAATTCAAAAAAAATTCATATTTGAAACAAAGCAAAAAAACTCACCATCTAGATCTTATATCTTTGGATATGATAAAGACAATCCTAGTTATGAATATTTAAAGCAAGAGATCTTCAAAGAGCATTCAATAAACTCATCGAAGCTTGAAAATACTATATATACACAAAACCTATCTAATGCCAAGAAGTTCTTTTCTGAGAAGATTAACCCACTGTCTATTCCAGAAATAGAAAATTTATACAAGAAAGTCACTCAGCACTTCTTATTTAATATATATTCTCTGGATGAAGAAATTGACACGTATGTTGCCTTTGAAACAATGAACAATCGAGGGAAAATATTATCCCACTTAGAATTGTTAAAAAATAGATTGATATACCTTACAACTAAATTACCAGAACCTGATGATGAAAAAGACTCCTTGAGACATGCTATCAATGAGTGTTGGAAATCAATGTATCATTTCTTAGGTAAAGATATTAAGAAACGTCTTTCTGATGATGAGTTTCTTTACCATCATTACATTTTATACTTTAAAGAACTTCCAGCGACCACTGATGATAGTGACAAATATGTTTACGAGGAAAACTTATACTATACATTAAACCACGGAGTAATATTAAGTGGCCGGGACGAACACAAACGAGTTTTGATTGATGACATATTTTCAGCTAAACCACTTACAGATAAAACCAGAAATCACGAAGTTACAGCTGAGTTTATAAGTAACTATGTAAAAAATTTGAAGCGTTCGGTTGAAACTTGGTATAACCTACATAACCCTGATGAAAGTACATATCCACCAGAGGTTCGGGAATGGTTATCACGTTTAACAAAGATTCCGTCATGGCGTAGTTGTCGTATTTTATTACTTGAACTATTGAATAATGGAAGTAGCAAGAAAAGTATTGTCACAATACTTTCACTTGTAGAACGCCTATTATTCATTCAAACAATGTTACTTGACAGTTATCATTTTAGAAACATAAACTTAGTTGAGTTAGCTCTAAAGTTCAAGAAAGAAGGAAACACCGATAAATTAGAATCACATATCCGGATAGAGACCGATAAACTTTTGAAATATGCTCATAAAGAATTTTCTTTGAAATTCAAAGATAGTGATTTTTACAATTGGGGTGGGCTCAAATATTTCTTATACGAGTATGAATATAGTTTACAATCCACATCCAAAACCAATAGAACAAAGTTGGACTGGGATGAATTTCGAAGAAAAGAAAAAGATGTTGACTATAATACTATTGAACATATCTATCCACAAAGAGCAAGACATTCATCATGGACTGTACTCTTTGATAAGTATTCATCCAAAGACAGAAAAAAATTACGGCATACTATAGGAAACTTAGTTCCTCTTTCTCTCAAAAAAAATGCATCACTTTCAAATAGACCGTTTTTAGAGAAAGTAAGTAAAGGATTTAGATATGGTTGTTACTCAGAGAATGAAATCACCTGTTTTGACTCGTGGGGACCAAATCAAATAAAAGATAGAAGTTATCGATTACTTGCTTTTATGGATAAGCGTTGGGAGTTAGGTTTATGCCCTCCGCATATAATTAAAGATAAAGATAAAGCTAAACAATATTATTTAAATTTAATTGGCTTAAACTTCGATTAAAGACTACTGTCAGCTTGAAATATCAAGCTGACAAATTTTTTTTATGCCTTATTGTTATCTCTAGCATATAATTCCTTTTTGACGCGAAAAACTGTAGCCCTGCCGCAATCACACAACTTCGCGATCTCGTCGGGTGTATTCTTCCCAGCCCGTAACATATTGATGATTTTGCTATGAAGTTCCTTGTTCTTTTGCTTGCCCTTGTACTTCTTGGCTTCTTTAGCAAGGGCGATCCCCTCGGAGCGGCGAGATGCGATCATACCTCTTTCAAATTCTGCAACTGCTCCCATCATGGTAAGAATGAGGCGAGATTGTGGGGAGTTATCAAAGCTCATTGAATTCGCAAGAAACTTAACGGTAATCCCGCGAGCTACGAGGCTATCAATCATTTCCAATAAATCGCGGGTATTACGAGCGAGGCGATCGATAGAATGAGTTATGAGCATATCACCTTCGCGGAGGTGTGAAAGCAGGTTCAACAGTTCAGGCCGTTCGCTGGTGGACTTTCCTGATTCCTTCTCTGTAATAACTTTGTCGCATTCAGGTTCCAGTACTGCCAACTGACGCTCAAGATTCTGATCCTTTGTTGAGACTCTCGCATAACCAAAAATCATTTCCCTGCCCTCACCGCCGATAAGTATCATTTAAATTAACTAAATGATACAGTATCATTTAAACCCATTCAATATATAAATGATACTAAATGAGACGAGATAAACGCGTATCGTTAGGGGGTACCCAAAAGAGATTTTTGATCGTTCGTTTTTTGTCGATACGGGGTTAGTGAAAAATTCGGTACTGAGATCTGAGTACACGGCATTTGGTCGGCGAGGTTGAACCTAATCAGACGAACGAGATTTTAAATCTTGCAGAAAAATACTGACTGTACTTTTATCTCAGTAAACGATCCCTTTAACTTTTCCCTGAACAAAGATAAGAACAACCCTCACTTTTTCTTCCTCTAAACGAGCAGTAATTCTAACGCAAGACTCATAGTGAGAAACAATCGTATCACACTGATACATATGACATTTCAATCCATGAAGAGCAACTTACCCACAAAATTCATGATGCATTAATACTCGTTCTATAATAGGATATACAGTTACTTACGAGGAATGCCATTGTTAGGAATAAAGATGAAACTTCCCAGACAAAGCATCATTAACAGATTCCCAGATTTGCATATTCATCAAACCATCGATGAAATTAGAGAACTCTTAACAAATGGATTTGATGATTCCCAAAAAACAATTTTTTTATGTGGGAAAGATAAATCTGACAAAAAAAGCCTTCGATACAAATTCTCAACTTTTCTTTCACAAGAGAAAGGTATTACTCTTACCTATCCAGAAGATTTGTTTGAAGATCTCCTTGAAGGCCAAGGAAAAAATAGCCTACTATCTCTTGAAACGCAGCTTGCAGACTCTGTTGATCTGATAGTTCTTATACCTGAAAGCCCAGGTTCTTTCGCAGAGTTAGGTGCTTTTTCTATGGATAAGGCCTTAGCAGAAAAAATGCTAGTTATGAGGATGGGAGAGTTCAAGTCAGGTAAAAGTTTTATAAATCATGGTCCTGTAAGGCTAGTCAGAACTCATGGTGGGGAAATCTTTGACATCCCAAAAAACTTTGATGAAAAGAATCCTGAACATGTAAAAACAGTACTTGGAAAAATCAAACAAACGCTACCAAGTGGAAGAAAGAAGAAAGAACTAGATAATATATTATTATATTCAAAACATGTTCTTCTTTTAATATATCTTTTTGATGATTTGAATTTGCGTTCCGTGTACAAAACCATGGAATTGATAATGAATAGAAAATTCGAAAATCGAGACAACATTGCATGTAAAGCTGCAACACATTCACTCATAAGAGCAGGAATGATTAACCAGCAAGAAGGGTTATTCACCATAACTCAAGTCGGTTATGATGCAATAATTAATAGTTTCCATCTGAAATCATCACTCACTGAGCTAAGAACAAAAATCATGAATAAACAATATGCTAGACACTGATTAAGTTTCATCATAAAATTCACGAGTGTGCTAGTTTTTAAGCAGGTGGCTTACTAGTCAGCTAGTTAAGTCCACAGTGGATGGAGAGTCTCTCCGTTCCCGCAGTTCATCACAGAGACAGCGTGATGATCGAGTCCCCCAACTCCCGCCCGCCGTGATTTGGGGGACTCGTACATCCGCCTTACGGAAGGATAATGAACATCCATACCTTCACAGGTATGTCTGTTCATCCTCCTTCCCCGCTGTAGTCGTTAAAAACTAGCACACAATTTCAGATAGAAATTACACCTCTGCTATGATGAAATAAAATGAATACTCATCAAGGAAAGTACACCCAGCAACTGTTATCTCTCCCTATTCTTGAGAATGTGGACGACTTATCACAATCCCTCAGACTTCCTAAAGAAGTCATATCCAAGTTTAGCTTTAATAATGATAGATACTATCACCGTATTGAAATGGAAAAAAAATCTGGTGGTATTCGTCACATTGAAAGCCCACTAAAAGAATTAAAAGCAATACAAAGATGGGTATTACGATATATTTTAGATAAATTATCTCCTTCATCTTTCGCGAAAGGCTTTGTTAGGAAAAAATCCATTCTTGACAATGCTAAACCGCATGAAGGAAATCAATATGTATTGAACCTTGATCTGAAAGATTTTTTTACGACTGTACAAGCATCACATGTATATACATTATTTAAGAACATAGGATACAACAATAACATAGCCTTTATACTTACCTCTTTTTGTACCAAAAGTGGGTATTTGCCCCAAGGAGCACCAACTTCTCCTGCTTTATCGAATCTTGTTTGCTTAAGACTTGATCACCGTATATCTACTTATTGTAAAAAACGTGCTTTGACATACACACGTTACGCTGATGACCTTTGTATATCAGGAAATAAGATACTAATCTTACAGAAGGCATCTTACTTAATAAAAGATATCATTTGTGACGAAGGGTTTACTATAAACTCCAAAAAAGAAAAGTTCTTAGGTCCAAAGGTACGAAGAGAAGTTACAGGTTTAACTGTCACCCCTAAGATCACGATCAGTAAAAAGAATTATTGTCTCTATAGAAAGAGAATCTATGATCTTGTAAGGACAGAAACCCAAAACAAGCATGAAATAATAAAAGGAATATTATCATTTGTCAGAAGTATCGATAAAGATAAAGGAAAAAAACTTTCTTTATTCTATCAGAACCAAATTACTCTCATTGCAGATAGTTAAAATCAATGAGGCCAAACTGATGGCCTCATTACTTACGGTCAGTTGAGGCGATTTAGTACCATATACTCTGGCTGGCACATACTCTCCCGTTCCCTTAACCAGTAATAATCCAGATCGGCGATATGCACATTGAGTCTCGAATCTACACGATTAATCTGTAAGCGTAGACCTACAGTATCTTTGTAGGACAAACCTGATTTAACAACATACTTGTACTTAACCCCGATTTCTTCTTCAAAAGATATGAGATAAGGAGTGATTTGCTTTTGGATTTCTTTCAGACAAATAACTTCATTGCCAACAACAAAGGGCGTTTCAGTTTTACCGTCAGGAATAGTAGCCGCAATTGTGGCTGATGGGAGTAACATTAACAGTACTGATAATGCTCTTTTCATCTATTCTTTCTCTTGAATAAAATCATTGTTTAGAACAAATTTGTGTAATCGTTGCATTATGGTTAAATTCAACATCAATTACTTTTATAGTGCTATCATTCAGTACTGATACAAAATAGTTACTTGATGAATTCTCGTACTTCCGAGATCCGTCTGATGCGATTTCGTTGAATTCAGCAGTATACACACTATCTTTATCACCTGGAATTGGCATTCGACTGATCAACTTATCATCTGAGATTGTATATTCAACTAAAATACCTTTATCTGAATAGTAACCAGAATCGCGTTTAGTTCCCTGTCGAGTTTGTGTTATTGCATCGAACTTATCACATTTATAAACATTGGTTTTGGCCTTTTCAGTACTGTCAGCCGTTGAAGCCTTTGCATCAGTACTTTTATCTTGTGAAACGACCCCTGCCCCAATCCCAATAGATACCATAAAAGCAATGAAACTCATTGATAAGGATGTAATCAACGCTCTGATCTTTCCATGGCCTCTATTTCTACTACGATTTGAAACTTTCTTATAACAAAATACCGAAATTGCTATGCAGATAATGAAAACGATCAATCCAGACATACATTCTCCTCAGATTTCATTTACGTTAGGTTTCTCATATCGTTCAGGCCAGATCGTACTAACGGGTACACCGATAAAATCGGCAATAATTCGCTCACCTTTCGGCCAATGTCGCTCAAGTACGTTGTAAAGTGTTCTTTCATGTAAACCGCTATCTCTGGATAGCTGTGCCAACGTTCCTCCTCGCTTCTTGATAGCAGCCAATATATCGGCCCTATGCCAGTTCTCAGTACTAGCATTTTGCTCCTTTATCTGAGATTCTAACTTGTTGTGAATACTCATAATGACCACTCATTACTAATATTGAGAACATGATTGATCATTAAAAGGAATTCGTCAAATAAAAATGAGGAACAAAGTTCCTTTTAATGTGGTGGGTTGTGCATGGCTGGCAAGAAAGAAAGCGTTGAACAGTTCAGCGAAAGGTTAAAATCGATAGTACCTTCTGGTTCAGGGCGAGATTTCGCCAAAAAAGCAGGCATAGGGTACAGTACTGTCCACAACTATCTACAAGCTGTATCAAGCCCTACGCTTGAGAATCTTGTGCTTCTGGCTAAAGCTGGCGGGGTGTCGGTTGAATGGCTGGCTACTGGAAAAGAGTATTCAAAATCGGCAAACACAGACCAAGCCGAAGAACTGTTGAAAATTCCTTTTATTGATAGAGATGATTTCCTTTTACTGGATTCAGGTACTTTCCCTGATTTACAGGTAAAGGCCAAGTCTCTTGCTGCATTACGGGTCAGTACAGATGTAATGGAACCAACATTCTTAGTTGACAGTATTTTACTTATTGATCAGCAACATAAGCAGTTAAAAGACGGTAAAGTGGTAGTACTCCACAAAGAAGGAAGCTACCTGTATAAGCGGGTGCAGGTAGTCCCTGATGGATACAATCTGAGCAGTGATAATCCCAAATACAGTGCGATGATCGTCAATCAGGATTCACTATCTTCCTTTGACGTTCTAGGGGAAGTCTTGGTAGTACTGAATCATCTGTAGTCTGTGAGTCTGTGTTTATGAAGCCCTTTAAAGGTTCTCAGTGAACTTCTGAGGCGTTTTTCTATCGGTGTCAAGGGGTTGACACCATTTTGGGGTTAATCGCTGCTAACAGCTTCCTATGCAACTTTATGAATCACAATCAGGAAGCTGCTTCGCATGATCTCCATCAGGCGAGTACTGACAATACTTTACAATCAGAGGTAGTGATCTTACTTGGTCGCGAATTTTTCAAAGAACTTCAAACGTCCTTCACCTTTGTAGTCAAAATTGTGGGATTTAATCAGTTCTTTAAGTTCAGCACTGATGTTACCCGTTTCTTTGATCGCGTACTCTTTACCATCAACAGTAACATTAATGATTTTTCTCTGATTAGTACTTCTTTCAGTACCGGATTTTGCCTTGCCATTTTTGATACCTAAAGAGGCAAGCAGAGCAGCCTTTACTGATTCATCTAGATGTAAAATCTGCTGTTTGATATCATCAACTTTACTTGCATCAAGTTCCTTCTTGTACTCGCTTGCAACAATTGCAAGGTTCCGTGATACGCGGTTTAGCTGATCAATGAATACAAGAGGATTATCAGTGAAAAGTTTATCAACATCAGTTTTGCAGTCCGCTAGTTTGAAGTTCTCCCCAGCAGTTCTTTCAATCAGTTTCTTGTAGTCAGCATTGTTAAGATCATGCACAACATCAGTCTTTTTACTCATTATACTTTCCTTTTGAATTACTGATTTCGTGTAAACAAACCCAAAATTACTTCATTTCAAAACAAACAACAAGGACCTCTTAACAAGAACATGTTTTATCTCTCATTAAGAGTATCAAGTACTAACTGCGTTAGTACTCTCTAAAGTAGGTTAAAGCACTTCGCTTGCTATCGCCGCTAGTACTTTAACCTACTTACTCGCTAATCTTCGTTTAACACGAGCTATCCTGACGAGATTTGTTGAGAAATTTCATCCCCCCACAGGGGAATGAAAACAATAAAAAAAGTACACAAATTGTGTACTTGATTTATTCTGACGATGATAGTCATCGAAATATTGTATTGCGACTTACTCAAATTTTAGACGGATCTATACTATCCAAAGTTATGAGCATGAAAGCGGGTTGCTCTGTTTCTCTCATAATCGCAGTTCATATGCAACGGTCCGTGCTTTAAACATAACACGACTTAGTACTGAGCCTATACAATCAAGCTAGTACTTGTTTCTATAAACTTTGGATAGATCTATATTATATGAAATCTATCGCATTATTTCTTACAGAAACTCCCTTAACAAATTAAAAAGGTGCGAACCTATATGTCTATCTAGAGAGTACTACTATGCTTATGTGTACTCTTTTATTGTGCCGCATTGCCGTAGCTCCTGCGTTCCTTAGTATTTTGTATCGGATTAACGCTCGGGAAATTGGTACGGGTCTCATTTGCACATCGAACTGCTTGAACTTCTCAACTGCCATCTACATTTTCGATAGGATCAGGTTTTAACCATCAGTACATTAGTACTGTCAAACAGAGTTATATATCTATATTATACCACATTATTTTTTCATGTTTCATTTATTTCATAAAATCACAATGTATTTACTATCTAATTATACCATATAATTAAATTTTGTTTCACCAACAATAATTCAATCATTATTAATTAAGTACTCTATTGATTTTAGATCATCATTTTGCACGGCCATAAAAACAACCTCTCCCGTCTTACTATTAATTACCATAGCTTGTTTCTCATTAACGCCGACATAACTTACAACCAGCATGATAGTATCATCATAACGCTTCATTTTTATATTTTTAATAACACGTTTAACCTTTACATTAAAATCAAGCCTTAACTTTGTATTTTTTGGGTCTAGCAAATCATCAGTATATGAATCTTTTAAATCATTAAATGTTTCGTAGCCAATGTTTGACTGTTTCAGTGTAGTAATTTCAGTTCTGATCTCACTAATACGACGTTGAATGTTTTTCAGTATACGCCTATCATGAGGATCAGGTATATCTTCTTTTTCAAGATCAGCTAGAATTTCATTGCTGTAATTTTCATTTGAAACTAACTCCATTGAAAGATAGTTTATTTTAACCTGTATTTCATTATCCTCACGTCTCAGCATAGAGAAATCAAAATTCCTGAGATGTTCCAACAATGCATTCTCTACAATTTTGTACTTAAAGCCTCTCTCTTTACATTTATCTATTTTCACAAGGCTTCCACCACATCGAAAATATGTATTACCTTTTTTATCAACACTGTTAATTTGTACATATCTTCCACAGTTCATACATATGCACAAACCTGCAAATAAATTATTTGCCTTTACATTTATCTTCCCTAATGGATTTCTTTGTTTTCTTAAATCATTAACCAATTCAAACAGTTCTGGTTCAACAACTACAGGATAGATAGGCATACCATCTAAAACTTTACGCCCCGTAGAATTAAATCTACCAATAAGCCTCTTATCTTTAATTATTTTCATTAAGTGATGGATGGTCGGCTCCCTTTCATTTATCTGCATTCTTCTATTTTTTAGTTCATCACGAATTGCAGCAGGCCCAAATCCATCAGCATACATTTTAAAAATAAGGTTGTACTTTTCTGACTCACCTTTTTTTATTACATACTTGTTGTTTTTCACTTCAATCCATGACGGTACACGATGCGTTAAAACAGAGGTTCCATCAATAGTATTCTTAATTCTTTCATCCCAATTTTTAATACTTAGTCGAGCTTTACGCTTACTCTCATTGTGTGCTCTCTGTAAACCACCTGAGATTATGTTAAGATCGCTGTATTGGTGATGTATCATTTCAGTTTCTACTTCATGAATATCGCACCCTGCATTAATCAGACTCAAGAATAATCCTGCGGCCCGGTTGGGTGCCGCTCGACTAAAACGGTCAAGATTTTCAATGACTAACACTGAGTTAGTGATCTTTTTTTGTAACACATCATCTATAAAGGTTTTCAGTACAGAACCATCTTCGATATTTTTTCCGCTATATGCAGATACACCTTCGGCATACAACCAAGTTATATCCCCCAACTCATAGCCACGGCTATGTTGAGAATCATCGTATGCAGCAACGTAATCTCGCAGCATTGTTTGCTGTCTCGACATGCCATAGCCATCTTTAGCTTGTCCTCTCGAGCTGACGCGAGCATAGCAATACACTGCTTTTTTCATTTTATTTTCCCAAAGATCATAACAGTAAAAAGAAGTATATCATGGTGGTAATCGGCATTATTGCCATCCTGAGCGCCATTGGTATTCCCGCCTACCAGAACTACCTGCGAAAAGCGGCCCTGACCGACATGCTGCAAACGTTCGTGCCCTATCGCACGGCGATTGAACTTTGTGCCCTGGAACATGGCGGCGTGACGAGCTGCGACGGCGGCAGTAACGGTATCCCTTCTCCAACGACAACACGCTATGTCTCGGGAATGAGCGTGACGCAGGGCGTCGTGTCGTTAACCGGGCAGGAGAGCCTTAACGGACTTGAGGTGGTGGTGACGCCGCAATGGAGTAGTGGCAACGGTATGACGGGCTGGAAACGTAGCTGCAATATCAGCAATGACGGTGCGCTCAAAGAGGCCTGCGAAGATGTTTTCCGTTTCGACAGTAACTGACAGGAGCGGATAATGAATTCAGATCAACTCGTCACCCTGTGCCAGCGCCACCATGCTTTGCTGCTGACCAGCGACGCCGACATGATTAGCATCGCCGTCGTGGGCAATCCCGCCGCTGAAATGATGGAAGCGCTACGTTTCGCCACGCAAAAACGTATTGATATTGAATGCTGGACAGCGGAGCGCATGGAAAAACACCGGCAGTTAACCGCGCAATCACACCTCCCGGTTGTTTTAACGCCGCATAACACGGTGGATATTCTCAACCACACCCTGCAGCAGGCGATCAACCAGCGCGCATCTGACATTCATATCGAACCGATGGGGGATATCTGTCAGGTCCGCTTGCGTGTTGACGGTGTGCTTTGCCCGCTGCCCCCGATTTCTGCAGCGGTGGCAAATACCCTCACCGCTCGCTTAAAAGTGCTGGGCCAACTGGATATTGCGGAGCGCCGTTTACCGCAGGATGGTCAATTTACGATTGAACTGGCAAGCGAGCCGGTCTCTTTTCGCATCGCCACGCTTCCCTGCAGCGGCGGAGAGAAAATTGTGCTGCGCCTGCTGCATCAGGTTCATCAGGCGCTGGAACCCGAAAAACTGGGAATGAGTGCGAAACAGCTGGCCCGCTTTAACGAGATCCTTCATCAACCGCAGGGGCTGATTTTGGTCACGGGCCCCACTGGCAGCGGAAAAACGGTCACGCTCTATAGCGCATTGCAGGCGCGTAATACCCCTGACGTTAACATCTGCAGCGTGGAAGATCCGATCGAGATCCCGCTTGCGGGGCTGAACCAAACGCAGATTAATCCCCGTGCGGGCTTAACCTTTCAGAGCGTTCTGCGGGCGCTCCTGCGCCAGGATCCGGACATCATTATGGTAGGCGAAATCCGCGATAGTGAAACGGCAGAGATTGCCATTAACGCCGCACAGACCGGGCATCTGGTGCTGTCGACGCTGCACACCAACTCCACGACTGAAACCGTCATTCGCCTGCAGCAGATGGGGGTCGCACGCTGGATGATCTCCTCTGCGCTTTCGCTGGTAATTGCCCAGCGACTGGTGCGTCGTCTGTGTCCTCACTGTCGGCAGGAAGCCAACAGCCGCGCAGAATTACCGCGCACCGTATGGCCCCGGCCGCTTCCTCGCTGGCAACCAGGCGGCTGCGATCGCTGCTATCACGGCTTTTATGGCCGCGTCGCCATTTTTGAAGTCCTCGCCATCGACACCACGCTCCGGCAGGCCATCGCCAGTGGCGCCTCGATAGAGGTCATCGAAGCCAGCGCCCGTCAGGCGGGAATGACATCGTTATTTGAGCAGGGTTGTCTGGCCGTTGAGCAAGGACTGACCACGCTCGAAGAGTTGCTGCGCGTGCTGGGAATGCCCAATGAGTGTTAATCATCTCTGGCGCTGGCGGGCGCTATCCAGTGAAGGCGAATCTCTGTGTGGGGTGCTGTGGGCGCCAGATCGCGAAACGGCCTTCGTCAGGCTGATGCGTAAAGAGTTACACCCACTTTCGCTCACCCGATGCTCGCTGACGCACCGCTGGCAACCCCATCATTGCTATGAGATGTTTCGCCAGCTTGCCACGCTACTGCAGGCTGGCCTGACGTTATCGCAAAGTCTGCAAATGCTGGCCGAGCAGCATCCTGTCAAACACTGGCAGGCGCTGCTGGAAAACATGAATGATGATCTGAGCGAGGGATGCGCCTTTTCAGAGGCGCTGAAGCGATGGCCTGCGGTATTTAGCCCGCTGTATGTCTCGATGGTAAAAACAGGGGAGCTAACGGGAAAGCTGGAAACGTGCTGCCGCCAGCTCGCTCAGCAGCAACAATCCCAGCAGCAACTCACGGCAAAAGTGAAGAAGGCGTTGCGCTATCCGACGATCATTCTGGCGCTGGCCGTTCTTGTCGTTCTGGCCATGGTCACCCTGGTCTTGCCGGAGTTCGCGGCCATCTACAAAACGTTTAATACTCCCCTGCCGCTGCTGACACAGATGGTCATGGGCCTGTCGGCGTTTATCCAGACATACGCCATCGCCCTGTTCGTGCTGCTGCTTATTCCCGTGGCCATCGCCTGGGCGCTGCGACGGGATCCGCGCTGGCAACGTATCCTGATGCATATTCCCGTGACGGGAAAGCTGGCAAGAGGGCAAAAACTGGGGCAGATCTTTACCGTACTGTCACTCACGCAGCAGGCGGGCATCCCCTTTTTACAGGGATTACAGAGCGCAGAAGAAACTGTTGATAGCCGGTACTGGCAAGGCATATTGCGCAGCGTTCGTGGGGACATTGAACAAGGCTTTACCGTCTGGTCTTCATTTCAGAAAGCGGCCGTCTTTACCCCGCTGTGCATTCAACTCATACGCACCGGGGAGGTATCTGGGTCACTCGACATTATGCTGGAAAACCTTGCCCGCCATCATACGGAGCAAACCTTTCAACTGGCAGATAATCTGGCCGCGCTTCTGGAGCCAGTGCTGCTGATTGTGACAGGGGTGATTATCGGTACGCTGGTGGTGGCGATGTATCTGCCCATTTTCCATCTCGGGGATGCAATGAGCGCGGGATAACGCTGGCGTACGGACATACGCCAGCAGAAACATTACAGGCTATTGAAAACGCGGTTTTCCTGCTCCTGAACGCGGATAAACGTCGTACGTTTTGTCAGCTCTTTCAGACGGGATGCCCCAACGTAGGTACATGCGGAACGCAGGCCGCCCAGGATGTCACGAGCCGTGTTTTCGACCGGGCCACGCAGGGGCAGCTTCACGGTTTTGCCTTCCGCAGCACGGTATTTTGCCACGCCACCTACGTGACGGGTCATTGCTGATTCTGAGCTCATGCCGTAGAACAGCATGAACTTCTCGCCGTTCTCTTCAACCACGGTACCGCCGCTCTCTTCATGACCCGCCAGCATGCCGCCAAGCATCACGAAATCCGCGCCGCCGCCGAAGGCTTTCGCGACATCACCCGGCATGGTGCAACCGCCGTCGCTGATGATCTGACCACCCAGACCGTGCGCGGCATCAGCACACTCAATCACCGCAGAAAGTTGCGGGTAACCCACACCGGTCTTCACACGCGTGGTACACACGGAACCCGGGCCAATGCCCACTTTTACGATGTCTGCACCGGAAAGGATCAGCTCTTCACACATTTCACCGGTTACCACGTTGCCCGCGATAATGGTTTTGGTGGGCCAGGCCTCACGCGCCTTGCTGACAAACTGCACGAAGTGCTCGGAGTAACCATTTGCCACATCAATACAGACAAAATTGAGCGCCGGGTTAGCGTTAAGAATCTGTTTGGTCTTCTCGAAATCGGCATCGGAGGTACCGGTGGAAACCATGACATGCTTCACCACATCGTCCGATGCAGAGGCGATAAAGGCATTCCACTCTTCCGGGCTGTAGTGCTTATGCACAGCGGTAAGGATATCGAATTTCGCCAGCGCGGTCGCCATCTCGAAGGTTCCCACCGTATCCATATTGGCTGCGATGATCGGCACGCCAGACCAGGTCTGACCGGAATGTTTAAAGGTGAATTGACGTTCGAGTTCAACGTCTGAGCGACTTTTCAGTGTAGAGCGTTTAGGGCGGATAAGAACGTCTTTGAAACCTAACTTCAGATCTTCTTCGATACGCATGTGCGGATTCCTGGGGTTAGAGGCAAATATGTTAAAAGCACAACTCCAGTGACGTTATCATACGCACTAATACCTGCTCCGCAAGACTGCGAAATTCTCTTTTTTTACGCTACAATCCTATAAATTTACCTGGTAAAAAGCCGGTAAAGAGAGCCAAACAGTGGCTGGCGCACGTTTGAATTTTAACCAACTGATTTTAATAATGAATAATTCCCAGGATTTGATTTAATGGGGTATATCGTCGCATTAACCGGCGGCATCGGTAGCGGGAAAAGTACCGTTGCGGACGCATTTTCTCGTCTGGGTATCACCATAATCGATGCCGATATCATTGCCCGTCAGGTGGTAGAGCCAGATACACCCGCACTAAACGCCATTAAGGCACATTTTGGTCAGGCAATTATCAACGCGGATGGCACGCTAAATCGCCGCAAGCTTCGTGAGTGCATTTTTTCTGATTCTTCAGAAAAGGCCTGGCTTAATGCTCTGCTCCACCCCATTATCCACCAGGAAACCCAGCGTCAGATTGCCGCAGCCCGCTCGCCGTATGTTCTGTGGGTGGTTCCGCTGCTGGTAGAGAATCAACTGCACAATAAAGCGGACCGGGTACTGGTCATTGATGTCTCACCCGAAACGCAAATCCAGCGCACCGTGGCGCGCGACCATGTCTCGCGCGAACAGGCTGAACAAATTCTTGCCGCTCAGGCCACGCGCGCTCAGCGCCTTGCCGTTGCGGATGATGTTATTGATAATAACGGCGCACCAGATGCCATTGCATCGGATGTTGCCCGCCTGCACGCGCAGTATCTGACGTATGCCGCGCAGGCCGTTGCACAGGAAAAACCATAATGTCGACCCACATCCTTTTTGAGCATCCACTCAACGAAAAAATGCGTACCTGGCTGCGTATCGAATTTCTGATTCAACAACTCTCACAACATTTGCCCATCAACGATCATGCGACGGCGCTGCACTTCTTCCGCAATGTGGGCGATCTTCTGGATGTGATTGAGCGAGGCGACGTTCGCACCGAGCTACTGAAAGAGCTGGAGCGCCAGCAGCGTAAACTACAGGCCTGGGCCGAAGTACCGGGCGTTGACCAGAGCCGAATTGATTCACTCCGTCAACAGCTTAAAAACAGCAGCAGTACGCTGATGGCCGCTCCCCGCGTTGGGCAGTTTTTGCGCGAAGACCGCTTAATCGGGCTGGTGCGCCAGCGCCTGAGTATCCCGGGCGGCTGCTGCAGCTTTGACCTGCCGACACTGCATATGTGGTTGCATATGCCGCAGCTCCAGCGTGATGCACAGGTGAAAAGCTGGCTGGACAGCCTGGAGCCGATGCATCAGACGTTATCCCTGATCCTCGATCTCATCCGTAACTCGGCGCCATTCCGCAAGCAAACCAGCCTGAACGGTTTCTACCAGGACAACGGTGATGATGCGGATCTGCTGCGTCTGAACCTCTCTTTGGGTGAACAGCTTTACCCGCAAATCTCCGGGCATAAGAGTCGTTTTGCGATTCGCTTTATGCCGCTGGATAGTGAAAATGGCACCGTGCCGGAACGCCTCGATTTTGAACTGGCCTGTTGTTAAGGAGTGCCTATGTCTGATGTAACCACCGTAAACTGCCCAACCTGTGGCAAAACTGTTGTCTGGGGAGAGGTGAGTCCGTTTCGCCCATTCTGCTGTAAGCGCTGTCAGTTAATTGACCTGGGCGAATGGGCGGCGGAAGAGAAACGCATTCCAAGTGAAGGCGACCTCTCAGACAGCGATGACTGGAGCGAAAACCAGCAGTAGCGGTAGATGCCTGCTGGCGCTTCGCCTAGCAGGCCTACAGGTTGCCCGTTAGCCGGGATATGACGGGCGCATTTGCCGGAGGAAATTTTTCGGCATCACTCGCGTGAAGCGAAACCCAGCCACCCGGTTGACCCTCTTTCCCCCAGGGTTCCCCCTGCCAGCTTTCCACAAGCCAGAACCACAGCGTGATGTGACGATCCGGAAACTGGTATTCCAGCTTATCAAACAGCGTTGCGCCAATCGGAGTGATGCCGACCTCTTCCTGAAGCTCACGCACCAGCGCCTGCTCCGGCGTTTCACCGGACTCGATTTTCCCGCCAGGAAACTCCCACTTGTTTGCCATGTGGGCGTCAGCGGCACGTTGCGTGATGAAGATTTGGTTTTGCGGGTTGCGAATAATCCCGACAGCAATTTGCAGTATTTTCATATTGTCACTTCCATAAAAAAGGCGCAGATTTCTGCGCCTTTTCGTTTTTTATGAACTTAGCTCAGACGGCCGTGGCACGCCTTATATTTTTTACCGGAGCCGCATGGGCACGGATCGTTACGCCCCACTTTGCGATCGCCAGTTTGCGCGGCGATCGCCGCAGCGGCTTCGCTATCGTCAGTCTGGTGGCTGAGCTGCTGCATCTGTGCCAGACGCTCGGCTTCCTCACGACGCTGTTGCTCCATCGCTTCCACTTCTTCCGGCATACGCACCTGCACTTTGCTCAGGGTGCTGATAACTTCATATTTCAGCGACTCCAGCATGGAGGCAAACATCGAGAAGGATTCGCGCTTGTACTCCTGCTTAGGATCTTTCTGCGCATAGCCACGCAGGTGGATCCCCTGACGCAGGTAGTCCATCGCCGCCAGGTGCTCTTTCCACAGTGAGTCCAGCGTCTGCAGCATCACCCCTTTTTCGAAATGACGCATCATCTCAGCGCCAACAACCTCTTCCTTACGCTTATATACCTCCAGCGCGGTTTCGTAGATACGCTCGCGCAGGGTCTCTTCGTGCAGCTCAGGCTCTTTATCCAGCCACTCTTTGATTGGCAGGTCGAGGTCGAAGTCGTTTTTCAGGCGCTCCTGAAGGCCTTCGATATCCCACATCTCTTCCAGAGACTGAGGCGGAATGTGCGCATCGATAGTCGCTTTGAACACATCTTCACGAATGCTGTTGATGGTTTCGCTCACGTCGGATACGTCCAGCAGTTCGTTACGCTGGGTATAGATAGCACGACGCTGATCGTTGGCGACGTCGTCATATTCCAGCAGCTGCTTACGAATATCGAAGTTGCGGCTTTCCACTTTACGCTGCGCGTTGGCAATCGCTTTGGTCACCCATGGGTGCTCAATGGCTTCACCAGGTTTCATCCCCAGCTTACGCATCATGCCGGAAACACGGTCAGAGGCGAAGATACGCATCAGCGCATCTTCCATCGACAGGTAGAAGCGGGAAGAACCGGCATCACCCTGACGACCTGCACGACCACGCAGCTGGTTATCGATACGACGTGATTCGTGACGCTCGGTACCAATGATGTGCAGACCACCAGATGCCAGAACCGCGTCATGACGCACCTGCCAGTCGGCTTTGATCTGCGCAATCTGTTCCGGCGTTGGGTTTTCCAGCTCAGCCACTTCGGCCTGCCAGCTACCGCCCAGCATAATATCGGTACCACGACCCGCCATGTTGGTGGCGATGGTCACGGCCGCCGGATAACCCGCCTGCGCAACGATATCTGCTTCTTTGGCGTGGAATTTGGCGTTCAGTACGTTGTGCTTGATACCCGCTTTGGTCAGCTCATTAGACACCACCTCGGATTTCTCGATGGAGATGGTCCCCACCAGAACCGGCTGGCCTTTAGCAGTACGTTCGCGAATATCTTCGATGATTGCCTGAATTTTTTCCGCTTCGGTCATGTAGACCAGGTCCGGCATGTCCTTACGGATCATTGGACGGTTGGTTGGAACGACAACGGTATCCAGTTTGTAGATGGAGCTGAATTCAAACGCTTCAGTATCTGCTGTACCGGTCATCCCTGCCAGCTTCTCGTACAGACGGAAGTAGTTCTGGAAGGTAATAGACGCCAGCGTCTGGTTTTCGTTTTGAATATCCACGCCTTCTTTGGCTTCAACGGCCTGGTGCAGACCATCAGACCAGCGACGACCCTGCATGGTACGGCCGGTGTGCTCATCAACGATGATGACTTCGCCGTCTTTGACGATGTAGTCGACGTCGCGAGTGAACAGCGCATGGGCGCGCAGTGCGGCAGTCACGTGGTGCATCAGCATGATGTTGCTCGGGGAGTAAAGAGACTCGCCCTCTTCCATGATGCCTTCAGCCACTAACAGCTCTTCAATTTTAACCAGACCACGTTCAGTCAGGTTCACCTGGCGCGCTTTTTCATCAACGGAGAAGTGGCCTTCACCCTGGAAGGTATCGGAGTCTTCTTTCTCCTGACGCAGCAGGTGTGGAATGATTATGTCGACTTTACGGTACATATCAGAGCTGTCTTCGGCCGGACCGGAGATGATCAGCGGGGTACGCGCTTCATCGATCAGAATGGAGTCTACCTCATCCACCAGCGCATAGTGCAATTTACGCTGCACACGTTCTTCAGGGCTGAACGCCATGTTGTCACGCAGGTAGTCGAAGCCGTATTCGTTGTTGGTACCGTAGGTGATATCGGCGTTATACGCTTCGCGCTTGGCTGGCGCAGGAAGACCGGACATGTTGATGCCGACGGTCATCCCCAGGAATTCGAACAATGGACGGTTATTTTCGGCGTCACGCTGTGCCAGATAGTCGTTGACGGTCACGACGTGCACGCCTTTACCGGTCAGTGCGTTCAGATAGGCAGGCAGCGTCGCGGTCAGGGTTTTACCTTCACCGGTACGCATTTCCGCGATGCAGCGCTCGTTAAGCACCATACCGCCCAGCAGCTGCACGTCGAAGTGACGCATGCCGAATACACGTTTACTCGCTTCACGCACAACCGCGAAGGCTTCCGGGATCAGGCTTTCTAAGGTTTCGCCTTTTTCCAGGCGTGCGCGGAATTCTGCGGTTTTCGCTTTCAGCTCGTCATCAGACAGCTTCTCCATCGCCGGTTCCATACCGTTGATGACAGCGACAGCTTTGCGCATACGGCGCAGGGTACGATCGTTACGACTACCAAAAACTTTGGTTAATAATTTGATTAGCATAATAAATTCTCAAACGCCCCATAACGGGCAGATAAATTAAGGTATTGAAAACGGTTAATTTAACTGAGGCGCTGAGGCCCGGCGCGAATGCCGTGAACCTGGCTTATCCACGTCGAGACAGAGAATGTGGCGGGTGAAACAACGACAGATTGCGCTGTCTGCGGAACGCTAACAGCTGGCTGGCTGTCCTGCGTCAACAGCGCGTTGAGCGTATCCAGCAGCGCAAGGTGTTGCGCCTGAACCGGCAGCGTCTCTTCAGCAACCGGTATGGCCTGAGGCGCCATTGCAAATGACAGATGGCGGATAACCGTGCGGATGGCGTGCTGCTGCCAGTAATCTACCGAAAAGTTAGGACGGCGGCTGGCTTCAAGCCACGCAAGATTGGTGAAGTTAACGCGCGCGGTGAGATCGTGTTTGGTGGTTGACGTCTTTGCCGGTGTGGCAGCTTCAGCGCTGTTGCTGAGCGCAGGCAAGCCGAAACTCGCCGCGACCATCCCTAATAAGAGATGCGGCCAGAAGTAACGTCTGCCAAATTGTCGCCAGCGCGTCAGAATTCCGCTCACTTGCTCCACCACATAAGCCCGTCTTACACAGGCTGAGTTCAGTTATTCTTTTAAGCGCCCAGATATTACCACTAAAGCCAATACACAGCAGCAGGAATGACGTACTGCAGCGGGGAAAAACGGTCAAGAATGCAGCTAACGCACAGATTTTCTACGCCTGCTAAGCGAAAGGGGAAGCTGGGGCAAAATGAAGAAAGGTAAAAATAAAAACGACTGGTTTCCCTGGTCGGAGAGAGTACCAGGTTAACCAGTCGATTTTTTTACGGAACGGCTTGAACCGTTACGCCAGAACCAGGCCAGGGGCTTTGAAGGCCAGCGGCAGTTCAGCTTCGTCTTCGAAGGTCACATACTCCCAGGCTTCCTGTTTTGCCAGGACGGCCTGCAAGAGTTTGTTATTCAGCGCATGACCGGATTTGAACGCGGTAAATGCACCAATAATGTTGTGACCACACATGAACAGGTCGCCAATTGCATCAAGCATTTTGTGGCGAACGAATTCATCTTCGAAACGCAGACCGTCTTCGTTCAGTACGCGATAATCGTCAACAACGATGGCACAATCGAAGCTGCCGCCCAGGCACAGGCCGCGGGACTGCAGATATTCGATATCACGCATGAAGCCGAAAGTACGAGCACGGCTGATCTGGCGCATAAACGCATCAGCAGAGAAGTTCATCGCATAGCGCTGGGTACTGGCATCAATCGCCGGATGGTTAAAATCGATGGTGAAGTCCAACGAGAAACCATTGTACGGTTTGAATTCAGCCCACTTGTCGCCATCTTCGACGCGAACGGTCTCTTTGATGCGAACAAATTTCTTCGCGCAGTTCAGTTCTTCGATGCCGGCATCCAGCAACAGATAAACGAACGGAGCAGCACTACCATCCATGATCGGGATTTCTGGCGCATCGACTTCAACAATAATGTTGTCGATACCCAGACCCGCCAGGGCGGCGTTCAGGTGCTCTACGGTAGAAATCCGCACGTCATGCTCGTTCACCAGACAAGTACAGAGCATAGTATCACGCACAGATTTGGCATCGGCCGGAAAATCTACCGGTGGATTCAAGTCGGTGCGACGATAGATGACCCCGGTATTGGCCGGCGCAGGGCGTAACGTCAGGGTGACTTTCTTGCCGGTATGTAAACCGACACCCGTCGCCTGAACGATACGTTTAAGTGTCCTTTGTTTGATCATCGTATAATCTCGCCAAATTAACTATCCAACCGAGAGTGTATATCACTAACGGTGGGCCAGTTTAGCACAAAGAGCGGAAATCCCCAAATTCCAGCCAATTCTTAGTCAGCTTGCTTACGCAGGAACGCCGGGATATCCAGATAATCTGGCTCTTTCGCCGTTTGCGGCGTTGGGTCATTAACCACTTTCGCGGCCGGTTTTTGCTCCTGAGTCAGAGGAGACATACCATGCTGCTGGTAACGATCCATTACCGGTTGCTGAGTCTGCTTGTTCGTCACCAGAGTGATTTCAGGACGCTTGTCCATACCGATACCGGTAGCAACAACCGTTACACGCAGCTCGTCGTTCATTTCCGGATCAAGGGAGGTACCGATTACCACGGTCGCGTTGTCAGAGGCGAACGCACGGATGGTGTTACCCACGGTTTCGAACTCATCCAGACGCAGGTCGAAGCCAGCGGTGATGTTGACCAGCACGCCACGCGCACCCGACAGATCGATATCTTCCAGCAGCGGAGAAGAGATAGCCATTTCAGCCGCTTCTTCCGCACGGTCTTCACCGCTCGCCACGCCGGAGCCCATCATCGCGTAGCCCATTTCGGACATCACGGTGCGAACGTCAGCAAAGTCAACGTTCATCAGGCCAGGACGGGTAATCAGTTCAGCGATACCCTGAACCGCGCCTTTCAGCACGTCGTTTGCTGCGCCAAAGGCATCCAGCAGAGAGATACCGCGACCCAACACTTTCAGCAGTTTGTCGTTCGGGATGGTGATCAGCGAGTCCACATGCTTGGACAGCTCGGTGATACCCTGCTCCGCGAAGGCCATACGTTTCTTGCCTTCAAAATTGAAAGGCTTGGTCACGACAGCAACGGTCAGGATACCTAAATCTTTAGCCACTTCAGCCACAACAGGTGCTGCGCCGGTACCTGTACCGCCACCCATACCTGCTGCGATGAAGACCATGTCCGCACCTTCCAGTGCAGCGCGTAACGCTTCACGATCTTCTTCAGCCGCATTGCGACCTACTTCCGGGTTAGCTCCTGCGCCCAGACCTTTGGTGATGCCACCACCGATCTGGATAGTCTGGCCGACTGCCGTCTTACGCAGTGCCTGTGCATCAGTGTTAACCGCAAAGAATTCAACACCTTCAATGCGCTCGCGCACCATATGCTCTACGGCGTTACCGCCGCCGCCACCGACGCCGATGACTTTAATCACCGCGTCGTTGGTCAGTTCCATAGGTTCAAACATAATTTCTCTCTCCGTTGTGCCTGTCGCCCGAGACCGTTAATTCTCTCCGGTCTCTTAAAAAAATTAAAACTCTTTTCGCAGCCAGTTGTTCAGTCGTTTGACCCACGACCCCACTGAGACGCGTTTTTCCACTTCTGCTTCACCACTGAGATGGGATTCTTTCCCGTAGTGGAGCAGGCCCACAGCCGTTGAATAGTAAGGCTCCTGGGCATAATCCGTTAAACCGGTAATATTCAGCGGTGCGCCAATACGCACCTGCGTATGGAACACACGCTGCGCACAGGCCGCAAGACCTTCAATTTGCGCTGCACCGCCGGTTAATACAATCCCCGCCGCAAGATGATGTTTTACGCCCTGCTGGCGAAGCTGTTCCTGTAATTGCAAAATCTCTTCGTTGACCAGGTTGAGCAGCTCGGTATAGCGCGGCTCAATCACCTCTGCCAACGTCTGGCGCTGCAGGCTACGCGGCGGACGGCCGCCCACGCTTGGCACTTCAACGCTCTCATCTTTGCCAACGATAGACCCCAGCGCACAACCGTGGCGCACTTTAATCGCTTCTGCATCGCTTGGCGGCGTACCAAACGCGTAGGCAATATCGCTGGTCACCACGTTCCCCGCGTAAGGGATCACTTTGGTGTGGCGCAGGGCACCGCCGGTATACACGGCCATATCCATTGTACCACCACCAATATCGACCACACAGACGCCCAGTTCACGTTCATCTTCGGTCAGCACGGAATAGCTTGCCGCCAGACCGGCGAAAATAAGTTGGTCAACTTTCAGGCCACAACGTTCAACGGCTTTTACGATGTTCTTCGCCATATCGTTGTGACATGTGATCAGGTGCACTTTTGCCTGCATACGCACGCCAGACAGACCAACCGGGTTCTTGATCCCTTCCTGGTAGTCGATCGCATATTCCTGCGGGATCACGTGCAGCACGCGATGCTCATCGCGCACGCGCACGGACTTCGCCGTATGCACTACGTTTTCAACGTCTTCCTGCGTCACTTCTTCTTCAGAAATGGGCACCATGCCGATTTCATTCTGGCAGCTGATATGCTTACCAGAGAGGGCCAGATAGACAGAGGAAATCTGGCAATCTGCCATTAATTCAGCCTGATCGATGGCGCGCTGTACGCATTTCACCACCGACTCAAGATCGTTTACCCCACCTTTATCCATACCACGGGACGGGCAGCTGCCCACGCCAATGATATTGACCATACCGTCGGGCAGAACTTCCCCTACTAAAGCGGCAACCTTCGCGGTGCCAATCTCCAGTCCAACTACCAGTTTTCTGTCCGTCGCCTTGATCATTGTTGTTCTGCCTGTACCTGTGCCTGATTCTGTTGCTGATTAGGTTCCTCGACCGGAGCCGGTACCCAACCGACTGCTGCGCCTGAGTCATAGCGCAAATCAACGTAGCTTATCCGTTTGCCGTCAGTCTGTGCCTGCTGCTGTAAAACCGGGTAAAGTTCTACAAAACGCGCCAGACGCTTCATCGTGTCGCCGCGGCCAAGGTTGAGCTTAATGCCATTCGTTAAGGTGAGCTGCCACGAACGGCGCGCCGTCATCGCAGCTTCTTTTAACGTAAACCTGTCCTTCGCCAGCACTTGCCCCATCTCGCGAAAACCCTGTAACACTTCGTTTTCGCTGCCTTCAGGACCATACAACATCGGTAAATTTTGCTTGTTGACACGATCGGCCGGGACGCTGAAGGAATTTCCGTCTACGTCAACCATGTGCTGATCATTCCAACGCGCAATGGGCACATATTCAACCAGATGAATCTTCAATTCATCAGGCCATTGCTTTCTTACACTCGCCTGTTTTATCCAGGGCAGACGTTCAATCTGACTCTGGATAATGTTGACATCCTGCGTCATAAAGGTGCCAGGCGACCCCAGTGCCAGAATCGACTGGCGAATATCATCGTTACGCGTGTAGTGGCGTTCACCGGTGACCACCAGCTTCGACAGCGGCAACCGCTGCGCATCTTCCATCCAGCCCAGTACCATCCAGCCGCTGATAAACACGGTGCACAGCACCCCGAGCAGGAAAATAATCCCTGCAAGACGCGTTCCATTACTCCGGCGTGAAGAAGAATATTCTTCCTCGTCATCGCGGTTGCGCGTGTTCAATGCAGCCTGAGACATATCAGCCCGCCTGGTCCAGAATACGTACGACTAACTGCGAGAAGCTCATCCCCGCCTGACGCGCGGCCATCGGCACAAGGCTGTGGCTGGTCATGCCTGGAGAAGTATTCGCTTCCAGCAAATAAAATTGCCCATCACTGTCGAGCATCACATCAATGCGTCCCCAGCCACTGCAACCAAGAATATGCCAGGCTTTAAGCACCAGGGACTGTAAATCCGCTTCACGTTCTGCTTCAAGACCTGCTGGGCAGAAATATTGCGTCTCGTCAGAGAGATACTTCGCCTCATAATCATAGAAGACGCCAGCAGGTTGGATGCGAATCGACGGTAAAATTTCTTCACCAAGCATCGCCACGGTAAATTCCGGTCCGCTGAGCCATTTTTCAATCAGAACTTCTTCATCGTGTTGAAATGCCAGCGCTAAAGCAGACGATAAATCGTCAGCTTTATCAACTTTGGACATCCCAACGCTCGACCCTTCACGGCTGGGCTTTACAATAACCGGTAAGCCCAGCTCAGCAATGCGTGCATTAACGCTATCCTGAAGGCCCATTTCAAATTCGCGGCGCGTCAACGCAACCCACGGCGCAACCGGCAAACCCGCTCCCTGCCACAGCAGCTTACTGCGCAGTTTATCCATTGAGATGGCGGAGGCCATCACGCCGCTGCCGGTGTAGGGCATACCGATGAGATCCAGCAACCCTTGCAGGGTACCGTCTTCTCCCCCACGACCGTGCAGAGCAATAAAGGCTTTATCGAAGCCCATTGCTTTCAGCTGCGTTACATCGACCTCTTTCGGATCGACCAGATGTGCATTAACGCCAGCCTCACGCAGGCCCGCCAGTACCGCAGCGCCTGAATTCAGGGAAACCTCGCGCTCGGCGGAGGTGCCGCCAGACAGGACAGCAATCTTATCAGCCATGATGCTCATCCTCCTGAGTTTGCGGCTTCAGTTTGATTTCAGCTAAAGTACGGGCGATTTTGCCGATATTTCCCGCGCCCTGAATCAGAATCAAATCGTTACCTGTCAGTACCGGCGCCAGAATTTCGGCGACCTGAGCAGGATCCGAAACCAAAATAGGGTCTACTTTACCGCGTCCGCGAATGGTTCGACACAGAGAACGGCTGTCCGCGCCTGGGATCGGCGTTTCACCTGCAGAATAAACATCCAGCATCAGCAATGTGTCCACCTGGGACAGCACGCTGGCGAAATCGTCATACAGATCGCGCGTACGCGTAAAACGGTGTGGCTGGAAGATCATCACCAGGTTCTTCTCTGGCCATCCCGCACGTGCGGCCTTAATGGTCGCGTCCACTTCGGTTGGATGGTGGCCATAGTCGTCTACCAGCATGGCAGTACCCGGTTTACCGTTTACCGCATCCAGCGGGAATTCGCCAAGGAAGTCGAAACGACGCCCGGTTCCCTGGAAGCTTTCCAGAGCACGCAGGATCGCATCGTCATCAATGCCTTCTTCCGTCGCGACGGCCACCGCCGCGGCTGCGTTCAGAGCGTTATGACGGCCTGGTGCGTTCAGCGTCACGTGCAGCAGCTCTTTGTCCTGACGCGCCAGGGTGAAATGCCCCTGCGCACCAATCTGTTTGTACTCTTCCACGCGAACATCCGCGTCTTCACTGAAGCCATAGGTGGTGATCTGACGACCAACCCGCGGCAACAACTCGCGAATGACCGGATCGTCCACACACATTACCGCGCGTCCATAGAACGGCAGGTTATGCAGGAAGTTGATAAAGGTCTGCTTTAAATTCTCGAAGTCGCCCTGGTAGGTATCCATGTGGTCAGCTTCGATGTTAGTGACAATCGCCACCATCGGCTGCAGATGCAGAAACGACGCATCGCTCTCATCCGCTTCCGCAATCAGATAACGGCTGTGGCCCAGACGCGCATGCACACCTGCTGCTTTTACCAGACCGCCGTTGACGAACGTCGGGTCGAGCCCCGCTTCGGCATAAATACTGGAAACCATCGCCGTGGTCGTGGTTTTACCGTGCGTCCCGGCAATCGCAATCCCGTGACGAAAACGCATCAGCTCTGCCAGCATTTCCGCGCGGCGGATCACCGGAATACGCGCTTCATGCGCGGCCACGATTTCCGGGTTATCAGAGGAGATGGCGCTGGATACCACCACCACACTCGCATCGCGCACGTTTTCCGGGCGATGGTTGAAATAGATAGTCGCCCCAAGCGACGCCAGTTGCTGCGTAACAGGGTTTGGCGCCAGGTCAGACCCGCTGATCTGATACCCTTCGTTAGCTAACACTTCGGCAATACCGCCCATGCCAGCACCACCGATGCCAACAAAGTGAATGTGCCGGACGCGACGCATCTCGGGCACGATTGAACGCAGTTTTGCCAGTTGTTGTGTATTCATTCTCTAAACGCCATCGACTACTTAAAAAAATCGTGCAGCGCAACACGCGCTGCGAGGGTTAAGCCTGGGCTGCCAGGCTCACTTCTTTTGCCACCCGCTCCGTTGCATCAGGAATGGCCGCCGCACGTGCACGTTGCGCCATCTCCATTAATGTTTCCCGGTTCCAGCCCGCCAGGGTGGTGGCGACCGCATCGGCGGTAAATTGTGGCTGCTCGAATATTTTCGCGGCACCGGCTTTTTCAAGCGGCAGCGCATTCCAGTACTGCTGACGATCTTTGTGCTGGAACGGCACAAACAGAGCCGGTAAACCCGCGGCGGCAATTTCACTCACCGTTAATGCACCGGAGCGACAGACAACGACATCGGCCCAGGCGTACGCTGCCGCCATATCGTCGATAAATTCCGTCACTTTGTGCTGCGGCTGACCTTCTGCCGCATAAGCCTGCTCAACGGTCTGCTGAGCGCCTTTTCCGCTTTGATGCCAGATGGTCACGGCATCACCCAGCTTTGCGGCAACCTGCGGCATCGTCTGGTTCAGGATGCGTGCGCCCTGCGATCCGCCGACGACCAGCACGCGAACAGGGCCTTCACGGCCAGCCATGCGGGTATCCGGCAACGGCAGCGCCAGCACATCCACACGCACCGGGTTTCCGACGACGTCCGCTTTCGGGAACGCACCAGGAAATGCCTGCATCACTTTGGTGGCGATTTTCGCCAGCCACTTGTTGGTCAGTCCGGCAATACCATTCTGCTCATGCAATACAACAGGAATGCCCAACGACCACGCGGCAAGTCCGCCCGGACCGGAAACATAACCGCCCATGCCCAGCACCACATCCGGCTGAAAGCGCTTCATGATGCTGCGCGCCTGACGCCATGCGTTGAAAATGCGCACCGGCGCCAGAAGCTGGGCCTTAATGCCTTTGCCACGAAGGCCAGAAATACGAATAAAGTCGATCTCAATACCGTGCTTCGGTACCAGGTCGGCCTCCATGCGGTCTGCGGTTCCCAGCCAGCGTACCTGCCAGCCCTGAGCCATTAAATGGTGCGCAACCGCCAGCCCCGGGAACACATGTCCACCGGTACCGCCTGCCATCACCATTAACCGCTTCGGTTGATTCATCGTGAACCTCGTGTAAACGCCTGGGCTTTTTCCAGACGCGTTTCATAATCTATACGTAACAACATCATGATGGCCGTCGACATGATCAACAGACTGGAACCACCATAACTGATCAACGGCAACGTCAGGCCCTTGGTCGGCAGCATACCCGCTGCGGCCCCGACGTTAACCAATGCCTGGAAGCTAAACCAGATACCAATTGAACAGGCTAAGAAACCTGAGAAGCGGTGATCGATCTCCAGCGCTTTCCGCCCAATCGACATAGCGCGGAAAGCGACGAAGAATACCATTAATAGCGCTAATACCACACCGATATAACCCAGTTCTTCCGCAATAATGGAGAAGATGAAGTCAGTATGCGCTTCGGGTAAATACTCCAGTTTCTGAACCGAGTTGCCCAGGCCTTGTCCCCAGACTTCACCGCGGCCAAACGCCATGAGTGACTGCGTCAGCTGATAGCCACTGCCAAACGGGTCTTCCCACGGGTTCCAGAACGAGGTCACACGGCGGATACGGTATGGTTCAGCAAGGATCAGCAGGACAACCGCTGAAATACCCATCCCGATAATGGCGATGAACTGCCACAGTTTCGCCCCCGCCAGGAACAGCATCGCCAGCGTCGTCACAAACAGTACCACCACGGTACCGAGGTCAGGCTGCGCCAGCAGTAAGACCGCCAGCACCAGAATCACGCCCATCGGTTTCAGGAAGCCGCGAAGGTTGTTACGCACTTCATCTACTTTGCGCACCAGGTAGTTCGCCAGGTAGCAGAACAGGGACAGTTTGGTAAATTCTGCAGGCTGAATACGCAGCGGACCAAAGGCGATCCAGCGCGATGCCCCGTTTACGGAACTCCCCACCACCAGCACGATCAGCAGCATGATGATCGAGGCGATCAGCATCGCGGTACTGTGTCGCTGCCAGAACGCCATTGGCAGACGTAAGGTTATCAGCGCAAGACAGAACGCCAGGATGATGTACAGACCATCACGCTTGGCAAACAGGAAAGGATCGTTCGCCAGTCGCTGCCCGACGGGCATTGATGCTGACGTCACCATAATAAAGCCGACCGCCGCCAGCCCCAGGGTGAGCCAGAAGAGCGTGCGATCGTACATGATCAGGCTGTCGTTATCTTTCTGACGAGAGCCCATCACCCAGCCTTTCAGTGCCGCAAACAACCACACCAGGACACCAAATCCTGGGAAGCGCGGCATTTTCAGGCGAGGGAGAGATAAACGCATCAGCCTAACTCCTTCGCCAGGCGGGTAAAGAGATCACCACGCTGTTCGAAATTCTTGAATTGATCAAGGCTGGCGCATGCCGGAGAGAGCAGCACCATATCGCCCGGCTTCACGCGAGGAGCAATCAGGCGCATTGCCTGTTCCATGGTTTCGGTCTGCTCGGCGATCTCAGGACGCAGTTCCGCCAGTTCCCTGCCATCACGACCAAAGCAGTAGAGACGGATGTTATCGCCGGAGAGATACTGCTTCAGGGAGGTGAAATCGGCGGATTTACCGTCGCCACCCAGCAGCAGATGCAGAGTACCTTCCACCTGCAAACCATTCAGCGCGGCCTCTGTACTGCCTACGTTGGTGGCTTTGGAATCATTGATCCAGCGTACGCCGTTATGCTCCAGCGCCAGCTGGAAACGGTGCGCCAGACCGGTAAAGGTGGTTAGCGCCTGCAGGCTGGAGGAGCGTGGCAGACCGACGGCATCCGCCAGCGCCAGCGCCGCCAGCGCATTGGTGTAGTTATGCTGACCGGAAAGCTTCATCTCCTTCACGTTCAGCACTTTCTCACCTTTCACCCGCAGCCAGGTTTCACCCAGCTGACGGTTCAGATGATAATCACCCATGGTGATACCAAAGCTGATGCAGCGGTCATCGGCACCGCGTACCGGCATGGTCAGGGCATCATCGGCGTTAACGACGCAGACTTTGGCATTTTCATAAATACGCAGTTTGGCTGCGCGATACTGCTGTAGACCAAATGGATACCTGTCCATATGATCTTCGGTCACGTTCAGGATTGTGGCCGCGGCCGCATGCAGGCTGGAGGTGGTTTCCAGCTGGAAGCTGGAGAGTTCCAGTACGTACAGCTCGCAGCCTTTGTCCAGCAGCATCAGCGCCGGCAAACCAATGTTGCCGCCAACGCCGACATTTTTGCCCGCCGCTTTCGCCATCTCACCCACCAGGGTAGTGACGGTGCTTTTTCCGTTAGAGCCGGTAATGGCGATAACAGGCGCCTGCGCTTCGCGACAGAACAGCTCGATATCACCGACAATCTCAACGCCCGCATCGGCCGCGGCGCTCAGTGAAGGGTGCGCCAGCGCCATACCGGGGCTGGCCACAATCAGATCGGCTGCCAGCAGCCAGTCATCATTCAGACCACCAAGGTGGCGTTCAACCTGTTCCGGCAGTTTGTCCAGACCCGGCGGAGAAACACGCGTATCCATCACCCGCGGCGTCACGCCGCGCGCAAGGAAAAAGTCCACGCAGGACAGGCCAGTAAGGCCCAACCCGATGATAACGACTTTTTTGCCCTGGTAATCTGCCATGATTAACGTACCTTCAGCGTTGCCAGGCCAATCAGCACCAGCATCAGCGAAATAATCCAGAAGCGCACGATGACGCGCGGCTCTGGCCAGCCTTTCAGTTCATAGTGATGGTGAATCGGTGCCATACGGAAGATGCGCTGACCGCGCAGCTTAAAGGAACCGACCTGCAGGATCACCGACAGGGTCTCAACCACAAATACCCCGCCCATGATGACCAGCAGGAACTCCTGGCGCAGCAGCACGGCAATAATACCCAGCGCGCCACCCAGAGCCAGTGAACCGACGTCACCCATAAAGACCTGGGCCGGATAGGTGTTGAACCACAGGAAGCCCAGCCCTGCCCCGACAATGGCCGTACAGACGATCACCAGCTCGCCCGCGTGACGCAGATAAGGAATGTGCAGATAGTTGGCAAAGTTCATGTTGCCGGTCGCCCACGCCACCAGCGCGAAACCTGCGGCCACGAAGACCGTTGGCATAATGGCCAGGCCATCCAGACCATCGGTCAGGTTCACCGCGTTACCGGTGCCCACAATCACGAAGTACGCCAGCAGAATGTAGAACAGCCCCAGCTGCGGCATGACGTCTTTAAAGAACGGCACCACCAGCTCGGTAGCGGGAGTATCTTTTCCGGCCAGATACAGCGCGAAGGCCACGCCCAGCGCAATCACCGACATCCAGAAATATTTCCAGCGGGCGATCAGACCTTTCGTGTCTTTACGTACCACTTTGCGGTAATCATCAACAAACCCAATGATTCCGTAGCCCACCAGCACAGTCAGCACACACCAGACGTACGGGTTGGATGGATAGGCCCACAGCAGCACGGAAACCACGATCGCGGTCAGGATCATAATCCCGCCCATGGTTGGCGTACCGCGCTTGCTGAAGTGCGATTCCGGACCATCGTTACGCACAACCTGGCCGAAAGAGAGTTTTTGCAGACGGGCAATCATGCGCGGGCCCATCCACAACGAGATGAACAGCGCAGTCAGCAGGCTGACGATGGCGCGAAACGTCAGATAGGAAAAGACGTTAAAGCCTGAGTAATATTTGACCAAATGTTCGGCCAGCCAAACTAACATGTCCCGTTCTCCTGTAATGCGTGCACTACCTCTTCCATGGCGGCACTACGTGAACCTTTCACTAACACAGTCACAATTTGTTTTTCAGCAATCAACGTCTTCAGACGTTCAATCAGTGCGGCTTTATCGGCAAAATGTTCGCCAACACCGCTGGCATGGCTAATCGCCTGGCTCAGTTTTCCTGCGCTCAGTACGCAATCCAGCCCGGCCGCTTTCGCGGCTTCACCCACCTGGGTATGACAGGCTTCGCTCTCATCGCCCAGCTCGGCCATATCGCCAACCACCATCACGCGATAGCCTGGCATTTCGGACAACACCTGTACGGCTGCCGTCATCGAACCGACGTTCGCGTTGTAGGAGTCATCCAGCAGCAGTTTGTTTTCTGCAAGCTGGACTGGGAACAGACGTCCCGGTACGGCTTTTAAATTCGCAAGGCCAGTTTTGATCGCGTCATGTGTTGCGCCGACGGCCATCGACAGCGCCGCGGCAGCAAGCGCATTGGCGATGTTATGGCGACCCGGCAGCGGCAGCAGAACCTCAATGCCTCCCGTTGGGGTATTGAGCGTGAATTCCGTGCCATGCGAAGTCACATGGATATGGGTCGCGGTAAAATCACTGTCTGCCGCATTAGGCGAGAAGCGCCACGTCTTACGTGAACCGATGATGCTCTGCCAGTTCAACCAGTCGTTATTATCGGCATTCATAATGGCAATACCGTTATCCGGCAGGCCGGTATAGATCTCACCTTTGGCTTTCGCCACGCCTTCAAGTGAACCGAAACCTTCCAGATGCGCGGCGGCCAGGTTGTTCACCAGCGCAGCCTCCGGACGCGTCAGGCTGACCGTCCAGGCAATTTCACCCTGGTGGTTTGCCCCTAATTCAATCACCGCAAAGTCATGCTCTTTGGTGAGGCGAAGCAATGTCATCGGCACGCCGATGTCATTATTTAGATTGCCTGCGGTGTAAAGCGTGTTACCGCACTGACTGAGGATCGCCGCCGTCATCTCTTTTACTGACGTTTTGCCCGAAGACCCCGTCAGAGCAACAACGCGAGCTGGCACCTGCTGACGAACCCATGCGGCCAGTTCACCAAAGGCAAGGCGCGTATCCTTCACCACAATCTGCGGTAAATCGATATCGAGTTTGCGGTTCACCAGCAGCGCACCCGCACCATTCTCTTTCGCCTGTTCAGCAAAATCGTGGGCGTCAAAACGTTCGCCCTTCAGCGCCACAAACAGGCACCCGGCGGTCACTTTGCGGGTATCTGTCGTCACGGCGTCGATGGTCAGATCCTGACCATGTAACGTCCCCTGCAGGAGGGTTGCCGCCTTGCCGAGCGTTAAGCTGATCATGCCACCACTCCCAACAGACGCGCTGCCGTTACACGGTCCGAATAGTCCAGACGACGATTGCCAACAATCTGATAATCTTCATGGCCTTTACCCGCCAGGAGCACGACGTCGTTCTCCTGCGCCTGCATGATGGCGTTGGTCACGGCTTCCGCACGGCCTTCCACCACGCGGGCACGTCCTGCGTCCAGCATACCGGCCAGGATATCGTTGATAATGGCGCGCGGCTCTTCAGTACGCGGGTTGTCATCGGTCACAACCGGAATATCCGCGAACTGTTCGGCGATGGCCCCCATCAACGGACGCTTGCCCTTGTCACGATCGCCCCCACAGCCAAACACACACCAGAGCTTACCGGCGCAGTGCAGACGTGCCGCTTCAAGCGCTTTTTCCAGCGCATCCGGCGTGTGGGCATAATCGACAACAACGGTCGGTTTACCTGGTGCACTGAACACTTCCATACGGCCACAGACGGGCTGCAGACGCTCTGCGGTGTTGAGCAGTTCGGCCATCGGATAGCCCAACGCCAGCAGCGTTGCCAGCGCCAGCAGGAGGTTGCTGACGTTAAACGCCCCCATCAGGCGGCTTTCAATTTCGCCTTCACCCCAGGAAGAGGCAAAGCGAATCGTCGCGCCGCTGTCGTGATAATTAACCTCAACCGCCTTCAGCCAGCGGCCATGGCAGTTCGGATTGATATGGTCTTCCATCGACACCGCAACCGCATCCGGCAGATTCGCAAGCCAGCGGCGCCCCACTTCGTCATCAGCGTTGATGATGGCCTGTCCATAGTGATGCGTGGAGAAGAGCAGCCATTTCGCGGCCTCGTAATGCTCCATATCACCATGATAATCAAGATGATCGCGACTCAGGTTCGTAAACACGGAGGCAGCAAATTTCAACGCCGCCACACGATGCTGTACCAGACCATGAGAGGAGACTTCCATCGCGGCAAAGGTCGCACCCTGCCCTGCCAGACCAGCAATTACATGTTGTACGTCAACCGCGGAGCCGGTGGTGTTTTCCGTCGGGCTCACTTTACCCAGCAGCCCATTCCCCACGGTGCCCATTACGGCGCCGGTTTCTCCCAGCAGTTGCGCCCATTGCGCCATCAATTGGGTGGTCGTCGTTTTACCGTTAGTGCCCGTCACACCCACCAGACGCAGCTGGTCTGAAGGCTCGTTATAAAAACGTCCCGCCAGTGCGGAGAGTCGCTCATTCAACTGGCTAAGGTAGATAACCGGCACACCGTGCATTTCACGGATTTCACCGTCGGTTGCCTCATCTTTAGCCTCAGCAATAATGGCAGCTACACCTTGCGCAATCGCCTGCGGGATATATCGACGCCCGTCCGCCTGATGACCAACTACAGCCACAAAAAGATCGCCGGAAGCAGCCACACGGCTGTCCAGTACCATCTCCCGTAGCGCTCGCTCAGGTGCGTTTGGCACCCACGGAGCGAGAAGGTCGCGCAAATTACGATCTGCCACCTGTACCCTCGCCTTGATTAATTACAAATTCACTTTTTTCGCCCGTTGCCAGCGCGTCCGGTTCAACGTTCATGGTGCGTAATACGCCGCCCATAATGGCGCCGAACACAGGCGCTGAAACGGCGCCGCCGTAGTATTTACCCGCCTGTGGATCGTTAATGACGACCACCAGCGCAAAACGCGGATTGCTTGCAGGCGCAACGCCTGCGGTATAGGCAATGTATTTGTTGATGTAGCGGCCGTCTGGCCCCACTTTTTTCGCCGTACCGGTTTTAATGGCGATGCGATAGCCTTTGATCGCCGCCTTCACGCCGCCACCGCCAGGTAGC
Source organism: Enterobacter sp. 50793107 (assembly GCF_001463365.1). Lineage (NCBI taxonomy): Bacteria > Pseudomonadati > Pseudomonadota > Gammaproteobacteria > Enterobacterales > Enterobacteriaceae > Enterobacter > Enterobacter sp. 50793107. The sequence continues at coordinate 59,643 of NZ_LNII01000050.1, forward strand.
GCCACGCTTTCCATCATATGCACAACGGTACGAACGATAGATTCCGGGAAGATACGCTCGCCCGGAACCGGTGGATCAACTTTGGTAATCGACAGTGGGCGATAGATGCCATAGCTGCCAATCGTTGCGTAGACTCGCGCTAACTGTAACGGGGTTACCATTAGCCCGTAGCCGAAAGAGAAGGTGGCCCTCTCTATGTCAGACCACCGTTGTTTTTGAGGATATAAGCCACTGCGTTCTCCGACCAACCCCAAATTGGTCGCCTTTCCTAGCCCAAAACGTGAGTAAGTCTCTACTAACGCTGAGGACGGCATCGCTAACGCCAGCTTTGAAACACCGACGTTACTCGACTTCTGTAATACCCCGGTCAGGGTCAATTCGCTGTAGCGCGCCACGTCTTTAATCTCGTGGCCGTTGATTCGGTAAGGGATCGTGTTCAGAACCGTGTTCTCATTGACGATGCCGCGTTGCAGCGCCGTCATCACCACCATCGGCTTCACCGTGGAGCCAGGTTCGAACACGTCGGTAATGGCCCGGTTACGCATTGCATCTTTTGCGGTACCAGTAAAGTTGTTCGGGTTGTAGGACGGGCTGTTGGCCATCGCCAGCACTTCGCCAGTGCTGACATCCACCAGCACGGCGCTGCCCGACTCCGCTTTGTTAAAGGCCACGGCATTGTTCAGTTCGCGATACACCAGCGCCTGCAGGCGTTCATCAATGCTCAACGCCAGGTTATGCGCGGCCTGGCTATCTGTGGAAGAGATATCTTCAATCACGCGACCATAGCGGTCTTTACGCACGATTCGCTCACCCGGCTGACCGGTAAGCCACTTATCGAAGCTTTTTTCAACCCCTTCAATCCCCTGGCTGTCGACGTTAGTAAAGCCAATGAGGTGAGCGGTTACTTCGCCGGAAGGGTAGTAACGGCGAGACTCTTCTCGCAGATGGATACCCGGGAGCTTCAGTTTTCTGATGTAATCGGCCATGTCAGGGTTAACCTGACGCGCCAGATAGATAAAGCGCCCTTTCGGGTTGGCATTAACGCGGGAGGCAAGCTGATCCAGCGGCATTTTCAGGGCGTCAGACAGCGCTTTCCAGCGGTTGTCGAGCGTGATACCACCGGCATCGTGCAGCTCTTTCGGATCGGCCCAGATCGCCTTCACCGGTACGCTCACCGCCAGCGGACGACCGGAACGATCAGTGATCATCCCGCGAGATGTGGAGACTTCCTGTACGCGCAGAGAGCGCATATCGCCCTGGCGCACCAGCATGTCAGGCGCGATGATTTGTAGCCACGCCACACGTCCCAGCAGGAAGCCCAGCGCGAGTAAAATGCAGCCGCAAAGCAACGCAAAACGCCAACTGATAAAGTTGGCCTGTTCTTCCTGACGTTTTGGTTTTAGCGTTTTTGCCGCTGCTCTCATGCGTCGCGTTTTCCCTTATTTTTGTACTACGATATTTTCCTGGGAAGGATCAACATGCTGCAATTGCAGCTTTTCTGTTGCGATCCGCTCGACCCGGCTGTGATCGCCGAGGGCGTTTTCTTCAAGGATCAGGTTTCGCCATTCAATATCCAGCGCATCGCGTTCCAGTACCATCTGCTCGCGTTGCGCAGTCAATAAACGTGTGTGGTGGGCTGTCGTCACCACCGTTACTGCCGTCACAATGATGCAAATGAACAAGCAGAGTGGCAGCTTCCCAAACCGCAAAAGATCGTCGCCGATCACGCCAGGCAAGGCATGGCGCTCGTTGCTTCCTAACGAATCCTTAACTTTGCTTAGGGTCTCTGTCACTCTGCCGATCATGCGTTCGTCCTCTCTGCAATACGCAGCACTGAACTACGGGCGCGTGGATTCTCTGCCACCTCTTCTTCGCCCGGCATCAACTTGCCTAATGCTCGCAACTGACGGCCACCCAGCTTCCTGAGTTGTTCTTCCGTCATCGGCAGCCCTGCTGGCACCTGTGGACCGCGGCTTTGTTCACGCATAAAGCGTTTCACAATACGGTCCTCCAGCGAATGGAAGCTGATGATGGACAACCGCCCTCCCGGGGCCAGCACGTCGAGCGAGCTTTTTAGCGCCAGCTCTATTTCCTCCAGTTCACTGTTTACCCAGATGCGAACCGCCTGGAAGGTACGGGTCGCGGGGTGTTTGTGTTTATCCTTCACCGGTGTTGCCGCCGCAATCACCTCAGCCAGCTCTTTCGTGCGGGTCATCGGCTCAATACGATTGCGCTCAACAATGGCGCGCGCGATGCGCTTGCCAAAACGTTCTTCGCCAAAGGTTTTAATCACCCAGGCGATATCGGCTTCATCTGCGGTCTGTAACCACTCGGCGGCAGACTGACCGCGCGTGGGATCCATGCGCATGTCCAGCGGGCCGTCGCGCATAAAGGAGAAGCCGCGTTCAGCATCATCAAGTTGGGGTGAAGAGACGCCAAGATCGAGAAGAATCCCGTCGATCTTGCCCGTCAGGCCGCGCTCAGCTACGTAATCCGCCAGCGCAGAGAAAGGTCCATGCACGATGGAAAAGCGTGGGTCATCGATGGTTTGCGCAACAGCAATCGCCTGCGGATCGCGATCAATTGCCAGCAGACGTCCTTCCGCTCCAAGCTGGGAGAGGATCAAACGCGAGTGGCCACCGCGACCAAAAGTGCCATCAATGTAGATGCCGTCCGGACGAATATTCAGGCCGTTGACGGCCTCATCCAGCAACACCGTTGTATGTTTATAATTTTCCATCATATTTATAGAGACAAGTCCTGCAGCCGTTCCGACAAGGTTGCGGAATCAGACTGCTCAGCGTCGATATCTTCCTTGACCTGTTGATACCAGGTCGTTTCGTCCCACAGTTCAAACTTGTTGAACTGACCGACCAGCATCACTTCTTTGGTCAGACCGGCATGCTGCCGCAGCACAGGCGCAATCAGTAATCGCCCAGCACTATCCATCTGACACTCACTGGCATGCCCCAATAACAACCGCTGCACGCGGCGTTCCTGTGGGTTCATGCTCGACAGTCGCGACAGCTTTTGCTCAATAATTTCCCATTCAGGTAAAGGGTAAAGCAGCAGGCAGGGGGAGTTGATGTCAATGGTGCAAACCAGTTGACCCGAAGCGTTCTCGATCAGCTGGTCGCGGTATCGGGTTGGTACCGATAAACGCCCCTTACTGTCGAGATTGACTAACGTTGCTCCACGGAACATGCCAGTCTCACCCCTCCTCACCACTTTAACCCACAAATTCCCACCTAAAGGAGTTTACGGAGCGAGGGAAAAGCTTGTCAAGCCAGGACTCTCTCTATACGAACCCGAAAGGGCTCTATTTACAGAGATAAACAGTCCTGGTTAATAACTGCACAACTGGCGAGGCAAAATTAACGTTATGAATATTTGTAAGAAAAAAACCGAATATGCACACTAGCGTTAAGGCTCACTCAATATCATCGCATCGAAATATAAAGTGTCAGTTTGCGACGCGGGCAGCATTTTAAGACATATTCACAGGGGATAACAGCGCCACATTCACCACAATGCGCAATGAACGAACCGACTGGCAGGCAAGCACGCTGGAGCAGGGGAAAAACGTCTGAATATTCATCGACCGGGCAGCTTTGTAACAAAACAATACAAAGACAGGCTTTATAAATTGTATAAATGTTCTTTCAAAGGCATTTTAAAACGCCTGAAAGAATAAAAAAAATAGCAGGTTCTGATTCCTAAGGAATCGTCCTAATTTTTCTCCGGGAATTATTTGAGAAAATTATCCAGAAAAAAGAGGGGACAGTTTTCGCTGCCCCGTCTCATTTCATTAATGGCGGCTTAAAATTCCGCGACGGTAGAGATTACGTTTGATGCGCGTCAGCCCCGGCTTCGGTTTACGTGGTTCATCAAGGCTCGCGAGAACGATCTCCAGCACGCGCTCCGCCACATCACGATGGCGCTGCGCGACGGCCAGGACCGGACATTGCAGGAAGTCGAGCAGTTCGTTATCACCGAAGGTGGCGATAGCGAGATCGGAAGGCAGCTTACCATCCCGACGCAAAGTGACATCCATCACCCCCTGCAGCAACGCAAATGAAGTGGTGAACAGCGCCTGAGGCATCGGGTGCGTCTCCAGCCATTTCTCGAACAGCTGCGCAGCGGCTTCGCGTTCATAACTGTTAGCATAAAGGTAGTGAACCTCGCGCGGGTCGTCTTTCCATGCCGTTCTGAAGCCTTGCTCACGCAGGAAACTCACAGAGAGCTCAGGCAACGCCCCAAGATAGAGCACGGTTTCAGCCGGGAAGGTTCTCAGCTCCGCGGCCAGCATTTCCGCGTCATCCTGATCGGCACCGACGACACTGGTAAAATGCTCTCTGTCCAGGGCGCGATCCAGTGCAACGATTGGGAACGGATCGTTCGCCCAGCGTTGATAGAAGGGATGCTCGGGTGGCAAGGAGGTCGAAACGATGATCGCATCAACCTGACGCTGGAGCAGATGCTCAATACAGCGCATTTCGTTATCAGGCTGATCTTCAGAGCAGGCAATCAGGAGCTGATAGCCACGCTGGCGAGCCTGACGTTCAAGATAGTTAGCGATGCGGGTGTAGCTGGTGTTTTCCAGATCGGGGATCACCAGACCAATTGATCGGGTGCGCCCGGCACGTAAGCCCGCTGCGACAGCATTCGGGTGGTAGTTGTGCTCACGAACCACCGCCATGACTTTCTCAACGGTTTTGTCGCTGACACGGTACTGCTTTGCTTTACCGTTAATCACATAGCTGGCCGTAGTTCGTGACACGCCGGCTAGCCGGGCGATTTCATCCAGTTTCACAATTGCCCCTTAAAAAAAGAAAAGAGTCCATGGCCCTGTCAAGGTTATGGTTAAATCTTTTAACATCTAAACGCAGAATAGCTTTCGCGGCAACCGCTTTTATCTGTGTTATCGGCGTATTACGCAAAAAAAAGCCCGGCTTTGGTGACCGGGCTGAAAGAGGCGAACCTTATTGCCTGCTAACGCATGATTTTCTCGCCGCGCGAAAGACCGACAACGCCCGACCGCGCAACTTCAACAATTTTTGCCACATCCCTTACGGACGCCAGAAATGCATCCAGCTTGTCACTCGTTCCCACCAACTGAACCGTATATAAAGAAGGGGTAACGTCAATAATCTGCCCACGGAAGATATCCGCGTTGCGTTTAACCTCTTCACGGCCATAACCACTGGCCTGAATTTTCACCAGCATGACCTCACGTTCTACATAGGCCCCCTGCCCCAGTTCGCTTACGCGCAGAACATCGACAAGTTTGTGTAACTGTTTTTCGATCTGCTCAAGCACCTTGGCGTCGCCGACGGTCTGAATCGTCATGCGCGACAGCGTAGGATCCTCGGTAGGAGCAACGGTCAGGCTCTCAATGTTGTAGCCGCGTTGTGCAAAGAGTCCAATAACGCGTGACAGTGCGCCAGACTCGTTTTCCAGTAATACAGATAATATCCGGCGCATATCAGGTTCTCTCCGTTTTACTTAACCACATTTCGTCCATACCACCACCGCGAATATGCATCGGATAAACGTGCTCTGTGCCATCAACAATGACATCCATGAAAACAAGGCGGTTATTTTTGACGTGTTCAAGCGCTTCAGCAAGTTTCGCTTCCAGCTCTGCCGGCTCGGTCACCCGCATCCCGACATGACCATAGGCTTCGGCCAGACGAACAAAATCCGGCAGCGATTTCATGTAGGAGTGAGAATGGCGGCCAGAGTAGATCATATCCTGCCACTGCTTCACCATACCGAGATAACCGTTATTCAGGTTCAGAACCAGGACCGGCAGTTCATATTGCAACGCGGTGGAGAGTTCCTGGATATTCATCTGAATGCTGCCGTCTCCCGTCACGCAAACGACGGTTTCATTCGGTAGCGCAAGCTTCACGCCCAGCGCGGCAGGTAACCCAAAACCCATTGTCCCCAGACCGCCTGAGTTGATCCAGTGACGTGGTTTATCAAACGGATAATAAAGCGCGGCAAACATCTGATGCTGACCTACATCAGAGGTGACATAGGCTTCACCTTTCGTCAGACGCCAGAGGGTTTCGATCACCGCCTGCGGCTTAATGTTTTCGCTTTGGGTATCGTATTTCAGACACTGACGTGCTCGCCACTGCTCGATCTGTTGCCACCAGTCGCGGATCTCATCCAACGGTTGTGAAGGGGTTTCCTGCGATAGCAGATCCAGCATTTGCTCCAGAACCTGTCGCGCATCCCCAACGATCGGCACATCCGCCGGCACCGTTTTCGAAATAGACGTAGGATCGATATCAATATGCAGCACGGTGGCGTTCGGGCAGTACTTCGCCAGATTGTTGGTCGTGCGATCGTCAAAGCGCACGCCAACGGCAAAGATCACATCCGAATGATGCATCGTCATGTTAGCTTCATAGGTACCGTGCATGCCCAACATACCCAGAGCCTGGCGGTGCGTTGCCGGGAAGGCGCCCAGTCCCATCAGTGACGAGGCGACAGGAAGATTCAATTTTTCGATCAGCTCACGCAGTTGCATTTCACAGGCTGAGTTAACCGCGCCGCCGCCGACATAGACCACCGGCTTTTTCGCAGCCAGAAGCGTGTGTAACGCACGTTTGATCTGGCCTTTGTGGCCCTGTGTCGTTGGGTTGTAGGAGCGCATGCTTACCGTTTCCGGCCAGACATACGGCAGCTTGTTTGCCGGGTTAAGAATATCTTTTGGCAGATCGACCACCACAGGACCAGGCCGCCCACTGGCTGCCAGCCAGAAGGCTTTTTTCAGTACGCCGGGAATGTCTTCGGTTTGCTTCACCAGGAAACTGTGCTTCACTACGGGGCGTGAAATCCCCACCATGTCGCACTCCTGAAAAGCATCGTAGCCAATCAGTGACGTTGCGACCTGCCCGGATAGAATGACCAGCGGGATGGAGTCCATATAGGCTGTCGCAATGCCGGTAATTGCATTCGTCGCGCCGGGGCCGGAGGTGACCAATACCACGCCCACTTCACCCGTCGCACGCGCCAGCCCGTCAGCCATGTGCACCGCCGCCTGCTCGTGGCGCACCAAAACATGGTCAATGCCGCCTACCGTATGAAGCGCATCATAAATATCCAGAACTGCGCCTCCAGGGTAGCCGAACACCTGCTTCACGCCCTGATCGATTAACGATCGGACGACCATTTCCGCGCCAGACAACATCTCCATGCTTTGCCTCCAGGCATTTTGTTATAGACGGACTGCAGAATTCATTTCCACACCGTCTTACGATCGTGATGAACCAATCTTATATATTGCAGAGTGACCGTTACCTTAACCGCTCGTTTTGAGGCAGGCAATTAGCAAACAGGACGTGGCAAACGGGGTCAGAAGCACAAAAAGCAGCGTTACAGAGAGGATATGGTTAATTCCACTGTAATTCGTTCGTGAGGTGATAAATCATCGCTGAAAAGCGCAACCTTTCAGAAAATCATCTATTTTTGCGAAGCTGGCAGCAGCCAGAAAAAATAACAACAGCACAAAATACCGCAAATGAAAAAATACGCAGGATAAACCACACACGCCGATGTGATTTATCCTGACGCGCTTATCGGCGGCAAATGCTAATAAGCAGCTCTTCCATCCACTGATGACCTTTATCCCGGCCTGCGGCTTCATGCCAGGAAAGATAACAGGTACGGCTATTGAGCTTGAGCGGCAACGGCAGAATTTGCAGATTTAAGGGTTCCGAAAACTCCTCCGCCAGCCAACGCGGGGCAATAGCGACCAGATGGGTCTGGGAAACCACATTTAAGACGCTGACCATGGCCATTCCCTGATAAGCCACGCTCGCCTGTTTATCCGCAGTGTCATACCACGGCAAACTAAATGAGGCGTATCGGTCGAGGGCAACAACAGCGTGCTGCTCGTTATAAACATCACTTTCGCGCAGCGGCATATTCATTCGTGGATGTTTTTTGCTGGCGACCAGTACCATTTCATCTTTAAACAGCGGTACACAGGAAAATTCCGGACGACGGAACTCTTCGTATCCCAGAACGAATTCTGTTTCCTGATACCGAAGCTGATGTTCTGTGTTCTGATTAAGAGAAGATTTAAATACCAGTTGAATATTGGGCGCAATTTCTTCCACTTTATTGTAGATCACGGACGTCAAATAATTATCTAACGGGCTACATACACAAAGATGGAAAACACGCTCACTGCTTAAGGGCTCAAAACCCGATCCCGGCAGCTCATTTTGCACCAACTGTAACGCCTGGCGGATAGAGCCAAACAGCTGAAATGCACGCGCCGTGGGTTGAATCCCCCTGCCATAACGAACAAACAATTCGTCATTAAACATCACTTTAAGCCGGGATACCGCATTGCTGACGGCAGGCTGCGACATCCCCAGAGACTGCGCTGCCCGCGTGATATTCTGTTCCTGCATCACCGCGTCAAACACGGTCAACAGATTGAGATCCACGGTGCGTAACTGAGGTTTAACCCCATTATAACCCTGAGGTTGATTAATATTATTTTCTGGCACTCCTGGCTCCACTGTCACGCTAAACTCCCTTTGCCAAATTACAGTAATAATTTCGAAAAATATGATTTACCATGCAGATACAACCAGCGAAAGAGAATTGTTTAAAATTCGGAAAATATAAAGAGCGCATCATCAAAAGGGTGACTTCGCCCAGGTCATTGATGGTGAGATGAAATTCCGCATAAATGATATCAATGACATTATGGTTTGCATGAAACCATAATCAAGACAAATACACAATCGCCCTTCGGTTAATGATAACTTAAGTATTATTAAACTATTCACGTGAGCCATGCCAAACAATTAACAAACTCGCATCATTGCTCACGCTTTATTTACTGCATTTTTATTTGCAGCACTAATAAATCAATGAAATTAAAAACAATTCTTCTCAGGGCTCATCCATTACAGACGTATGTTGAATTGATACTAATTATATTTAAATCGTTCCGGAGATGAATCTCCAGTCCAAAAATAGACTTTTCAAAAGGCATGAAAGATAAAAACCAGCACAATTAGCTAAATAAAATTCTCTGGAACATCGTGCGATCGGGGTCGTTTTTGTTGTCAGGGGTTGACATCAACCCCCATATCCAGTACCACTAAAAGCATATTGAATTTAACGGAGCACGATTCATGATTCGCACCATTCGTTTCACCGGTCTACTACTACTAAACGCATCCTCTGTGCGCGGTAGACTGGCGGGCGAAATTCAGCGTTGAATCGTCACCAGTAAGACTAAAAACCCGCGCCACTGCGCGGGTTTTTTTATGCTCGTAGCAAGGCGCCCTAAGACTGACAAGGACCTAACCCATGAGCCAGCAAGTCATTATTTTTGATACCACTTTACGTGACGGTGAACAGGCATTACAGGCGAGCCTGAGTGTGAAAGAGAAGCTGCAGATTGCGCTGGCTCTCGAACGTATGGGTGTCGACGTGATGGAGGTGGGTTTCCCGGTCTCTTCTCCGGGTGATTTCGAATCGGTACAGACCATCGCCCGTACCATCAAAAACAGCCGCGTCTGTGGCCTGGCACGCTGCGTTGAGAAAGATATCGACGTTGCCGCCGAGTCACTGAAAGTGGCTGAAGCATTCCGTATTCATACTTTTATTGCCACCTCCCCCATGCACATTGCCACCAAGTTGCGCAGCACCCTCGACGAGGTGATTGAGCGCGCGGTCTACATGGTCAAACGCGCGCGCAACTACACGGATGATGTTGAATTCTCATGTGAAGACGCAGGCCGCACGCCAATTGAGGATCTGGCGCGCGTGGTGGAAGCCGCCATTAATGCCGGGGCCAAAACCATCAACATCCCGGACACCGTCGGCTACACCATGCCGTTTGAGTTCTCCAACATCATTACTGGCTTGTATGATCGTGTGCCAAACATTGATAAGGCAATTATCTCAGTTCATACCCACGACGATTTAGGCCTGGCCGTCGGCAACGCCATCGCCGCTGTTCACGCCGGTGCCCGTCAGGTAGAAGGTGCGATGAACGGTATCGGGGAACGCGCAGGCAACTGTTCCCTGGAAGAAGTGATCATGGCGATCAAAGTGCGCAAAGACATCATGAACGTGCACACCCGCATCAATCACAATGAAATCTGGCGTACCAGCCAGACCGTCAGCCAGATTTGCAACATGCCGATCCCCGCCAACAAGGCAATTGTCGGTACCGGCGCATTCGCGCACTCTTCTGGTATCCACCAGGATGGTGTACTGAAAAACCGCGAAAACTACGAAATCATGACCCCGGAATCGATCGGTCTGAACCAGGTTCAGTTGAATCTGACCTCCCGCTCCGGCCGTGCGGCAGTGAAACATCGTATGGAAGAGATGGGTTACAAGGACAGCGATTACAACATGGATCAGTTGTACGACGCGTTCCTGAAGCTGGCCGACAAAAAAGGTCAGGTGTTCGACTATGACCTGGAAGCACTGGCCTTCATTAATAAACAGCAGGAAGAGCCGGAGCATTTCCGTCTGGATTACTTCAGCGTGCAGTCTGGCTCCAGCGACATCGCCACGGCATCCATCAAGCTGGCCTGCGGGGATGAGATAAAAGCGGAAGCGGCAAACGGCAATGGTCCTGTCGATGCTATCTACCAGGCGATTAACCGCGTCACCGAATACGACGTGGAGCTGGTCAAATATGACCTGACGGCCAAAGGCCATGGCAAAGATGCACTCGGTCAGGTGGATATCGTGGTCAATTATAACGGCCGTCGCTTCCACGGCGTGGGTCTGGCGACCGATATCGTCGAATCCTCTGCAAAAGCGATGGTGCATGTCCTGAACAATATCTGGCGCGCCGCTGAAGTCGAAAAAGAGTTGCAACGCAAAGCTCAGAATAAAGAGAACAACAAGGAAACCGTGTAATGTCGAAGAATTACCATATTGCTGTGTTGCCGGGTGACGGTATTGGTCCGGAAGTGATGGCACAGGCGCTGAAAGTACTGGAAGCCGTTCGCTCGCGTTTTGCGATGAAAATTACCACCAGCCACTACGACGTGGGCGGTATTGCTATTGATAATCACGGTACGCCGCTGCCAAAAGCAACGGTAGAGGGTTGCGAGAACGCCGATGCCGTCCTGTTTGGTTCCGTGGGTGGCCCGAAATGGGAACACCTGCCACCCGCAGAGCAGCCAGAGCGCGGCGCGTTGCTGCCGCTGCGTAAACATTTCAAGCTGTTCAGTAACCTGCGTCCGGCTAAACTGTATCAGGGTCTGGAAGAGTTCTGCCCGCTGCGCGCGGATATCGCCGCTAACGGCTTCGACATTCTGTGCGTGCGTGAACTGACCGGCGGGATCTATTTCGGCCAGCCAAAAGGCCGTGAAGGCAGCGGTCAGCATGAAAAAGCGTTCGACACCGAGGTCTATCACCGTTTCGAAATTGAACGTATCGCCCATATCGCTTTTGAGTCTGCACGCAAACGCCGCCATAAAGTCACCTCTATCGACAAAGCGAATGTGCTGCAGTCTTCCATCTTATGGCGTGAGATCGTCAGCGAAGTTGCTAAGCATTATCCTGACGTTGAGCTGTCGCATATGTACATCGATAACGCGACAATGCAGCTGATTAAAGATCCGTCCCAGTTTGACGTGCTGCTGTGCTCCAACCTGTTCGGCGATATCCTCTCGGATGAGTGTGCGATGATCACCGGCTCCATGGGCATGCTGCCGTCAGCAAGCCTGAACGAAGAAGGCTTTGGCCTGTACGAGCCTGCTGGCGGCTCCGCGCCGGATATCGCAGGTAAAAACATTGCTAACCCGATTGCGCAGATCCTCTCCCTGGCTCTGCTGCTGCGTTACAGCCTGGATGCAGGCGATGCGGCAACCGCAATTGAAAACGCCATTAATCGCGCGTTAGAAGAAGGCGTCCGTACCGGTGATTTAGCACGCGGCACGGCGGCAGTCAGTACCGATGAAATGGGCGACATCATTGCCCGCTATGTCGCTGAAGGGGTGTAATCATGGCGAAGACGTTATATGAAAAATTGTTTGATGCACACGTTGTCTATGAGGCACCAAACGAAACCCCGCTGCTCTATATCGACAGGCATCTGGTACACGAAGTGACCTCCCCACAGGCATTTGATGGGCTGCGTGCGCACAAACGCCCGGTACGTCAGCCGGGTAAAACCTTCGCGACAATGGATCACAACGTTTCCACCCAGACCAAAGATATCAATGCGTCGGGCGAAATGGCGCGTATCCAGATGCAGGAGTTGATCAAGAACTGTAACGAGTTTGGCGTCGAGCTCTACGATCTGAACCATCCGTATCAGGGTATCGTTCACGTGATGGGACCTGAGCAAGGGATCACCCTGCCCGGCATGACCATCGTCTGCGGCGACTCCCATACCGCAACGCACGGCGCGTTTGGTGCACTGGCGTTCGGTATTGGCACCTCTGAAGTTGAGCATGTTCTGGCTACGCAGACCCTGAAACAGGGCCGAGCCAAAACCATGAAGATTGAAGTGAAAGGCAAAGCCGCGCCGGGGATCACCGCGAAGGACATCGTGCTGGCCATCATCGGTAAAACGGGCAGTGCCGGCGGCACCGGGCACGTAGTTGAGTTCTGCGGTGACGCTATTCAGGCGCTCAGCATGGAAGGTCGTATGACTCTGTGCAATATGGCCATCGAGATGGGGGCCAAAGCAGGTCTGGTGGCACCGGATGAAACCACCTTCAACTATGTAAAAGGGCGTCTGCACGCGCCAAAAGATCAGGATTACGCTGACGCCGTCGCGTACTGGAAAACCCTGAAAACCGATGATGACGCGGTTTTTGATACCGTTGTTACCCTGCAGGCGGAGGAGATTGCCCCGCAGGTGACCTGGGGAACCAATCCGGGTCAGGTCATTTCCGTGAATGACACCATTCCCGATCCGGCCTCATTTACCGATCCGGTCGAACGCGCCAGTGCCGAAAAAGCGCTGGCGTATATGGGTCTCAAACCCGGTGTGCCGTTGACCGATGTGACCATCGACAAAGTCTTTATTGGCTCCTGCACCAACTCGCGTATCGAAGATTTACGCGCTGCGGCGGAGATCGCCAAAGGCCGTAAAGTGGCACCCGGCGTGCAGGCGCTGGTTGTGCCAGGCTCCGGCCCGGTAAAAGCGCAGGCGGAAGCCGAAGGCCTGGATAAGATCTTTATCGAAGCAGGCTTCGAGTGGCGCTTGCCTGGCTGCTCCATGTGTCTGGCCATGAACAATGACCGCCTGAATCCGGGCGAACGTTGTGCCTCCACCAGTAACCGTAACTTTGAAGGTCGTCAGGGCCGCGGTGGACGCACCCACCTGGTCAGCCCGGCGATGGCCGCCGCTGCGGCAGTTACCGGCCATTTCGCCGATATTCGCAGCCTGAAATAAGGAGACAATCATGGCAGAGAAATTTACCCAACATACAGGCCGGGTTGTCCCTCTGGACGCCGCTAACGTCGATACTGATGCGATCATCCCGAAGCAATTTTTGCAGAAGGTCACCCGCACCGGATTTGGTGCTCATCTGTTTAACGACTGGCGTTTTTTGGATGATAAAGGCCAGGTACCTGACCCGGAATTTGTGCTGAATTTCCCGGAATATAAAGGCGCCTCCATTCTGCTGGCACGGGAAAACTTTGGCTGCGGCTCCTCACGTGAGCACGCACCATGGGCGCTGACCGACTACGGTTTTAAAGTGGTGATCGCCCCGAGCTTCGCGGATATCTTCTACGGCAACAGCTTCAACAACCAGCTGCTGCCAGTGACGCTGAGTGACGAGCAAGTGGATGAAATGTTCGCGCTGGTTAAGGCAAATCCGGGCATCTCGTTTGAAGTGGATGTGGAAGCGGAAGTGGTGAAAGCCGGAGATAAAACCTACAGCTTCAGCATCGATGCCTTCCGTCGCCACTGCATGCTGAACGGTCTGGACAGCATTGGCCTGACGCTTCAGCATGAAGACGCCATCTCCGCGTACGAGAAAAAACAGCCTGCGTTTATGGGCTAAAGGCAATGGCCCGCACGATGCGGGCCATTGATAAGGGTGCGTTGAGGCTCAACCACTCTGGAGGGGCGGGGAACTTTCCCCGCCCATACCGCTAACGTTTTGCTTCGTAAGCCAACACTGCTGCCAGCTCTGTTTTCTCCTGTCTGAAATGCAATTCACACAGTGAATCACGCACCATCCAGGTGAAGATCAACAGCGTTGTACAGATCAGAAACAAACCTAACAGCAGAGTACGTTTTGGCATTCCAGCCTCCTTATTGCTTTTCGGCAATGAAGAGACTAACCTCGCAATGTTGGTTGTGAAGTTGGTCTCCCCATCAGTTTTTTGATGTGGGACTCTCCACTGTTTGCCTCTTGCGAAAGCCTGAGGCAAACAGCCTCAAGCACCCGCCACGCACTCTATGTGTCTTCTTAAACTCTGTCAGAAAATCGTTTCATTTCGTGAAGGCGCCTTCCAGAATCAGACGTCTTTTACGCGCCAGGTCAGCATCAGCGTGACAATCGACGTTAGTGCAATCATCCAGTACACCGACCCATGTCCATAGCTTTGCGACAACGCCCCCTGAATCACCCCCGCCAGAATTACCCCCGTAGAGATACTGTTGGTAAAGAGTGTGGTCGCCGACCCCGCCCGCCCGGGCATTAAATCCTGGAACCAGAGCATCCCTATCCCGGCCACGATCCCAATAAACACAGCATTAAACAGCTGCAGCGCCAGCAACGCCTCACGTGTATGGAAGAAAATCAGCCCCAGATAAAAAAGCACCCCGGCCGCTACGGCTATCAGCATCATCCGGCGTTTCCCGATATGTTTGACGTAGTATCCCGCCAGAATCATCGCCGGAATTTCCAGCCCGGCGGCCGTCCCCATTAAGATCCCCGCGAGCTTATCCGGCAGCCCCAGATCGCTGCTGATCCACAGCGGCATATCGATGATATACATGGTGTTGCAGGTCCACATCAGCGTGGAGGCGATAAACAGCATACGGACGTTTTTATCCTGCCATCCGCTCACCTGAGTAATCGGTTTATCCGCTGTCTGTTCGACACGCGCCACTGACGGCAGCACGAAGGCAATCAGTGCCAGGCTAATGGCAAAAATCCCCGCAGCGATGGAAAACATGGCGGTAAATCCGTAATTCAACGCCAGCATAAAGGCCAGCGGCGGACCAATGACCCATGCAAGAGAGAGCTGCGCACGCATCACCGAGCTAAACATCACCACTTCCCGCGCCGAGTTGTCGGCATATTCCCGGGCCAGCGCGAACAGCTGCGGCATGGCGGTGTTCGCCAGTGAAGCCAGCAGCACGCCGCAGGTGATCAGCGTCAGGTAGTGACGATTAAAGGCAAACAGCAGCGCGTTACCCACAGCCATGGCGCAACAAAATAGGATCAACTTGCGGCGATCGCCCTGGCTGTCGGATCGTTTCGCCAGCCCCAGGCTCACCAGGATCCCGGCGATGGCGTTCACGGTATAAAACAGGCCGACCCAAAACGGCTGCGCCCCCACCTCCCGGCTGAGAAAAAGACTCAGCGTCGGTGCCTGCAGCGCCCCCGCCACGCCCATCATAAAGGCCACCAGCATAAAAGCGGCATACACGCCGTTCAGGCGTCGCCCCATCGTCATTAACCAGAGCATCTGCAAGTCCTTGTGAAAGCGAATCGAAATTGGGTGAAAGAATAAACGAAAAAAGCCAGCAAAAAACATTTTGCTGGCGGGTGATAAGCACCAATACTCAGTCACACATGATCGAGGCGAGTTAGCGAGAAGAGGTCGGTTTCGTAACGTCCCACTGCATCAGTTCTTCTAACATTTTCAGCCGTTGCTCAGCACACTGACGGGCCAGCCAGGACGTTCCTTTTGTCGCTGAAAAGTACTGCTGATAAAACTGACGTGCGGTAGACCTCTTCATAATGTACCTCCTCACTTCATCGGGAATCATTATTGGCTTAATATAGGGATTAATAAATTGCTGATTTTTTGTCAGGAGTTCCCCTTTTATGCCTTCTGGTCGTCTGCAACAACAATTCATCCGCCTCTGGCAGTGCTGCGAAGGGCAATCGCAGGAGACCACGCTTAACGAACTGGCTGAACTCCTTAACTGCTCCCGACGTCATATGCGCACGCTGCTTAACACCATGCAGCAACAGGGCTGGTTAAACTGGGAAGCCGAAGCGGGACGCGGCAAACGCTCACGCCTGACCTTTCTCTATACCGGGTTGGCCTTGCAGCAACAGCGAGCGGAAGACCTGCTGGAACAGGACAGAATCGATCAGCTGGTGCAACTGGTAGGCGATAAAGCCGCAGTGCGTCAGATGCTGGTCTCCCATCTTGGGCGGAGTTTTCGTCAGGGCCGCCATATTCTGCGGGTGCTCTACTATCGCCCGATGAAGAATCTGCTCCCCGGCACGGCCTTGCGCCGCTCAGAAACCCATATGGCGCGACAAATATTCAGTGGCCTGACGCGAATAAATGAGGAAAACGGGGAACTGGAAGCTGATATTGCGCACCACTGGCAGCAACTCTCCCCACGTCACTGGCGCTTTTTCTTACGTCCCGGCATCCACTTTCACCACGGCCGCGAGCTGGAAATGCGCGATGTCATCGCCTCACTGGAACGTGCCCGCAAGCTTCCGCTTTATTCGCATATTTCGCGCGTTCACTCCCCCACCGCCTGGACGCTGGATATTGAACTGTCTCAGCCGGATAAATGGCTTCCCTGGCTGCTGGGGTATGTCCCATCAATGATTTTGCCAGGAGAGTGGGAATCGCTGCACAATTTTGCCAGCCAGCCCATTGGCACCGGACCCTATGCCGTGTCGCGTAACACCAATAACCAGCTGAAAATTCGCGCGTTTGATGATTATTTTGGCTACCGGGCGCTGATCGACGAAGTGAACGTCTGGGTATTACCGGATCTCAATGAAGAGCTCAGCGCCGGGCTGACGCTTGAAGGCCCCACAACGGGCGAAAAGGCGGTGGAAAGCCGCCTTGAGGAGGGCTGCTACTACCTGCTGTTTGACAGCCGCACCCACCGCGGGGCCAATCAGGCGGTACGCAAATGGATCAGCCACGTCTTATCTCCTTCCAATCTGATTTACCATGCGGAAGAACAGTATCAGACGTACTGGTTCCCGGCGTACGGGTTGCTTCCTCGCTGGCATCATGCCCGGCCTGCCCACTGTGACAAACCGGCAGGGCTGGAGTCTGTCACCCTGACCTACTACCGCGAGCACGTGGAACACCGTTTTATTGCCAGGATCATGACCAGACTGCTGGCTGCAGAAGGCGTCCGGCTGGACATCAGGGAAGTGGACTATGACGAATGGCACCAGGGGGAACTGACCAGCGATATCTGGCTGAACAGCGCCAACTTCACCCTGCCGCTCGATTTCTCGCTCTTCTCACACCTGTATGAAGTCCCGCTGATCCAGCACTGTATCGATCGGGACTGGCAGCATGATGCGGCGCAGTGGCGCGCGGGTGAGATGAACCTGGCCACCTGGTGTCAGGCGCTGCTGGCTGAACAAGCAATCGTGCCGCTGATCCACCACTGGCTGATGATCCAGGGCCAGCGCAGTATGCGGGGGTTACGGATGAATACGCTGGGCTGGTTTGATTTTAAATCCGCCTGGTTTGCGCCACCAGAGCCATAACACTTTCGTAATATTCGCCAAATCATTACAATAGCGCCGTTCTCAACGGGGTGCTGCATCACTGATGTGCGCTGAGATAATACCCGTCGAACCTGATCCGGATAACGCCGGCGAAGGGATTTGAGGCTGTCGCTCAAAATCCTTTGCCACTCAACCTTGAGGTGCAAAGTGTTAAAAAAAGTGCTTCCCCTGCTGGCGCTGTTTGCGCTACCTGCTTTCGCAAAACCCGTCCTGACGGTCTACACCTACGACTCCTTTTCAGCCGACTGGGGCCCAGGCCCGGTCGTCAAAAAAGCCTTTGAAGCCGACTGCAACTGCGAACTGAAATTCGTGGCGCTGGAAGATGGCGTCTCGCTGCTTAACCGTCTGCGTATGGAAGGTAAAAACAGCAAGGCCGACGTGGTACTCGGCCTGGATAACAACCTGCTGGATGCGGCCTCGCAAACGAAACTGTTCGCCAAAAGCGGCGTAGCGACAGATGCGGTTAACGTGCCGGGCGGCTGGAAAAACGACACCTTTGTGCCGTTCGATTACGGATATTTTGCGTTTGTTTATGACAAAAACAAGCTGAAGAACCCGCCGAAAAGCCTGAAGGAGCTGGTGGAAAGCGACCAGAAATGGCGCGTGATTTATGAAGATCCGCGCACCAGCACACCGGGTCTGGGCCTGCTGCTGTGGATGCAGAAGGTATACGGTGATAAAACGCCGGAGGCGTGGCAGAAGCTGGCCGCCAAAACCGTGACCGTCACCAAAGGCTGGAGCGAAGCCTATGGCCTGTTCCTGAAAGGGGAGAGCGACTTGGTGCTGAGCTACACCACCTCCCCGGCTTATCACATTATCGCCGAGAAGAAAGACAACTACGCCGCCGCTGATTTCGCTGAAGGTCATTACCTGCAGGTGGAAGTGGCTGCTCGCACTGCCGCCAGCAAGCAGCCGGAACTGGCCGAGAAGTTCCTGAAATTCATGGTCTCCCCGGCGTTCCAGAATGCGATCCCAACGGGTAACTGGATGTATCCGGTGACCAACGTGACGCTACCTGCGGGCTTTGAGCAACTGACCAAACCGCAAACCTCGCTGGAGTTTACGCCGCAGCAGGTCGCCGCGCAGCGAGCAGCATGGGTAAGTGAATGGCAACGCGCCGTCAGCCGCTAATTCCCGGCTGGTTATTTCCCGGACTGCTCGCCGCCGTAGTGATGGTGGCGGTCAGTCTGGGTGCTTTTCTGGCATTGTGGTTTAACGCGCCGGAGAGTGATCTGCTCTCTCTCTGGCACGACAGCTATCTCTGGCACGTCATCCGGTTCTCTTTCTGGCAGGCGTTTCTCTCTGCCCTGCTGTCGGTGATCCCGGCCATTTTTCTCGCGCGGGCGCTCTACCGCAGACGCTTCCCCGGCAGGGAGGCGCTGTTGAGACTGTGCGCCATGACGCTGATCCTGCCCGTCCTGGTGGCGGTGTTTGGGATCCTGAGTGTGTATGGTCGTCAGGGCTGGCTGGCCGCCCTCTTTAACCTGCTTGGTCTGGAGTGGACTTTCTCCCCTTACGGACTCAAAGGTATTCTGCTGGCGCACATCTTTTTCAACATGCCCATGGCGACCCGGCTTTTTTTACAGGCGCTGGAGGCTATCCCCGGCGAGCAGCGTCAGCTTGCGGCACAGCTGGATATGCGCGGCTGGTCATTCTTCCGCTTTGTCGAATGGCCGTGGCTGCGCCGTCAAATCCCTCCGGTTGCGGCGCTGATCTTCATGCTCTGTTTTGCCAGTTTCGCCACCGTGCTTTCTCTTGGTGGTGGACCACAGGCGACCACCATCGAACTGGCGATTTACCAGGCGCTGAGTTACGACTACGACCCCGGCCGCGCTGCGCTTCTGGCTCTGGTACAGATGCTGTGCTGTCTTGTGCTGGTCCTGCTGAGTCAGCGTCTGAGCAAAGCCATTCCACCGGGCAGTCATCAGATTACAGGCTGGCGCGATCCACAGGACAGCCTGCACAGCCGAATCGCGGATGTGATGTTGATCGTACTGGCCCTGCTGTTGCTTCTGCCACCGCTGATGGCCGTCATCGTCGATGGCGTTAACCTTAACCTCGTCTCCGTGTTGCAACAGCCCGTCCTCTGGCAGGCGACCTGGACATCCTTGCGCATCGCACTGGCTGCCGGGCTATTGTGCGTCATGCTGACCATGATGCTGCTGTGGAGCAGTCGCGAACTTTATGCGCGCCAGGCGCGCAAAGCCGGACAAGCGCTGGAGCTGACGGGGATGTTAATCCTCGCAATGCCGGGCATCGTCCTGGCAACCGGCTTCTTTTTATTGTTCAACAGTACGGTTGGTCTGCCGGAAAGCGCCGACGGAATCGTGATTTTTACCAACGCCCTGATGGCCATTCCCTATGCGCTGAAGGTGCTGGAAAACCCCATGCGCGACGTCAACAGCCGTTACGCTTTGCTGTGTCAGTCGCTTGGTATACAGGGCTGGCGCCGGTTAAAGGTGGTTGAACTGCGAGCGCTGAAACGCCCGCTTGCTCAGGCGCTGGCCTTCGCTTGTGTGCTCTCCATTGGAGATTTTGGTGTGGTGGCGCTCTTCGGCAATGAAGATTTCCGCACGCTGCCATACTGGTTGTATCAGCAGATCGGCTCCTATCGCAGCCAGGAGGGGGCCGTCACGGCGCTGTTGCTGCTGTTGCTGTGCTTTGCCTTATTTACCGTTATCGAAAAACTTCCGGGGCGCAATGTTAAAACTGACTGATGTCACCTGGCTCTACCAACACCTGCCTATGCGGTTCAGCCTGTCGGTACGCCCGGGTGAGATGATTGCCGTGCTTGGCCCAAGCGGGGCAGGGAAAAGTACCTTACTCAATCTGATTGCCGGTTTTCTGCAACCGGCAAGCGGGTCGATAATGATTGAAAACAACGACCATACCTACACCCCGCCCGCCAGGCGTCCGGTCTCGATGCTGTTCCAGGAAAATAACCTGTTCACCCATCTGACGGTGCGGCAAAACATCGCGCTGGGTATGGATCCGGGGCTGAAACTGAACGACGCACAGCGCCAGAAGCTGGAGCATATTGCCGGGCAGATGGGCATCACCACGTTTATTGACCGGCTCCCCGGAGAGCTCTCTGGCGGACAACGTCAGCGCGTGGCGCTGGCTCGCTGTCTGGTTCGCGAGCAGCCGATACTGCTGCTGGATGAGCCCTTCTCTGCACTCGATCCCGCGCTGCGCCAGGAGATGCTCGCCCTGGTACAGGAGGTCTGCCAGCGTCAGCAGCTGACGATGCTGATGGTGTCACACAGTATTGAAGATGCCGCACGCATCGCCCCGCGATCGGTGGTGATCGCGGAGGGTCGGATCGTGTGGGAGGGTGAAACCGAAGAGTTGATGAGTGGTAAAGCAAGCGCGTCGCACCTGCTGGGGATCCTTAACGGCTGACCACCTTCAACAGGATCTCACCGTACACCGGCATCAGCGGATGGCGAATCAGCGCGATCAGCGCCACGACGGCAACGCCCAGCGTCAGCGGCGCCAGCCACAGCAAGCGCGAGCGAGGCAGATAGCGCGTCAGACGATCGACATTCGCTTTCGCGCTGCGCCATAGCCGCCAGCACAACCATGCAGCGAGCCATAACAGCAGCGCTGTTGCCAGCAATAACCATTTAAAGCCACCGCTCTGCACATCGTCAGGAATATCAATTGCCGCCCCCGCCAGGATCCCCGGCAGGAAGTAGAACGGCGGCCAGAAGACGCAACCGATAATGTTCGGCAAAACGAATTTTGCGACGGGCAGATCCAGCATCCCGGCGACCATCGGCACCAGCGGACGCGTTGGCCCGACAAAGCGTCCGACGAGGATCGTAAACATGCTGTGCTGATGCAACGCATGCTCGGTTTTATCCAGCAACGCCTTGTTCTTCTTCATGAAAGACCAGCGGTGCAGCGGCTTCTTGAAACGCCAGCCCAGCCAGAAGGAGATCCAGTCGCCCAGCAAGCAGCCGATCATACCGGCCAGCCATGCCTGCCAGAAATTGACCTCACCGCTGCCAATCAACGCGCCCAACGCCGCCATCATCACCGTACCAGGCAGGATCAGCCCAACCAGCGCCAGCGATTCCAGAAACGCCACCAGCGCAACGGCGATAAGCGAATACATAACGGACTGGGTAATAAAATGTTCCAGCAATGCCTGCATAACTATTCCGGTCAGAAAACGAATCAGGGATTCTGCTTAGCGCCCTGCACCGCGTCAAGACAACAATTGTCTGAATAGTTTACAGGTTGCTTCCACAGTTCACCTGCTTGTTTATCTTTTTTTACCGTTTATTCACAACCCGCCCGGAATTCACTGGGGCTGGCGCCAGTGCATTTTTTAAATACGCGGGAAAAATAGAGCTGATCTTCAAAGCCCACATTGCGCCCGACGGTGGCAATGGGCATCCGGGTGGTGCTGAGCAGCAGTTTCGCCTGGCTGATGCGCTGATCTTCGCGCCAGCTCAGCACGCTGACACCCAACTGCTGCCGGAACAGATGCGATAGCCGCGACGGCGACAGGCAGACATGCTGGGCCACGCTGGCGATATCAAACTGGCTGTCGGCCAGGTGGTCGCTGATGTACTGGCAGGCATCACGCACACGGTTATCCAGCGGCGGATTAAGCGACGCGTTAATCGCCTCCATCCGGCGCAGTAACACCTGTTCAAGCAAATTAATCGCCAGCAGCTCAGCGTAGCGCCCACCGGCCTGCCCTGCCTCTATGATCTGGGCAAACAGCTCGCGGAACTGGGCCAGATGAGCGTCGTCCGGGCGGTAAAAACCGGTGTGCGCAAAAATGGCTGGCCACGAAAGCCACTCCTGCCAGTAGGCGCGGGGGCGGAAGTAGACCCACTGGTGATACCACTCTTTGGCATCCGGATGACGCCCGTAATGGTGGATCTCACCAGGTGGAAACAGCAGCATATCGCCGGGACGACAGACGAACTGCTGATCGTTGTTTTTGATTATCCCTTCCCCACGTACGGTCAGGTTCAGAATGTACCCTTTCATCCCAAGCGGACGGTCAACGTAAAAATCGAGATATCCCTCAGCCTCGATAGGGGTCAGCCCCGCCACCAGGTGGGCGTTAAACGAATAACCCGGCAGTAAGGGATCGTTTTGCGTTTCGGCCATAGATTCAGTTCTCCCAACGGTACTGAAGGAAACCAATTGTCCATATCGTTAAAAGCCGTATAAAAATGGCCTGCGACGAGATCCAAAAAGCATCACGTCTCTTTTACGTCCGCCATGTTTCAGCCTTTCCCCCTGATTTCTCCGCCAGAGTGGGCAGATAAGCAGTAACAAAAGTGTCTATAAGTGCGGCAGAAATGTCCACATTGAATATTTGCACGGCGTCACACTTTCCATCTCAACAGCAATTTAGTCCATAAGATTAGCGGATCCTGCCTGACGATTTTCGCCCCCAGTCTCTAATGTTCTCTCATACCTGTTTTCTGATGGAGCAACACCATGGCAATTGCGATTGGCCTCGATTTTGGCAGCGACTCGGTTCGCGCCCTGGCAGTGGACTGTACGTCCGGCCAGGAGATAGCAACCAGCGTTGAGTGGTACCCACGCTGGCAAGAGGGGCGCTACTGCGATGCGCCAAACAACCAGTTCCGTCACCATCCACGCGACTACATCGAGTCGATGGAAGCGGCAATCAAAACCGTGCTGGCAGAACTGACTGACGCCCAGCGTGCAGAGGTGGTTGGGATCGGCGTAGACAGCACCGGTTCTACCCCCGCGCCAGTGGATGCGGAAGGCCGGGTGCTGGCGCTACGTCCTGAGTTCGCCGACAACCCGAACGCCATGTTTGTGCTGTGGAAAGACCATACCGCCGTCGAAGAGGCCGAAGCCATCACCCGGTTGTGCCACCAGCCGGGCAAAACCGACTATTCGCGCTACATCGGCGGAATTTATTCCAGTGAATGGTTCTGGGCCAAGATCCTGCATGTCACCCGCGCTGACGCAGCGGTTGCACAAGCAGCCGCATCGTGGATTGAACTGTGTGACTGGGTTCCTGCCCTGCTCTCGGGTACCACCCGCCCGCAGGATATTCGCCGCGGCCGCTGCAGCGCCGGGCATAAATCCCTATGGCATGAAAGCTGGGGCGGTCTGCCACCGGCAGCCTTTTTCGATGAACTCGATCCGATTATCAACAAAAGCCTGAAGTACCCGCTTTTTACCGACACCTTTACCGCCGATATTCCGGTGGGCACGCTCTCTGAAGAGTGGGCAACACGTCTGGGCCTGCCGCAAAACGTGGCAATCTCCGGCGGTGCGTTTGACTGCCATATGGGCGCGGTGGGCGCTGGCGCCCAACCCAATACGCTGGTGAAAGTGATCGGCACCTCCACCTGCGACATCCTGACGGCGGATAAGGCCAGCGTCGGTGACCGAGCAGTGAAAGGTATCTGCGGACAGGTCGACGGCAGTGTGGTGCCGGACTTTATCGGTCTGGAAGCCGGGCAGTCTGCGTTTGGCGATATTTACGCCTGGTTTGGTCGGGTACTGGGCTGGCCGCTGGACCAGCTGGCGACCGCGCACCCGGAACTGAAAACCCAGATTGCCGAGAGTAAGAAACAGCTGCTGCCCCAGCTCACCGCCGCGTGGGCGAAAAATCCGTCTCTTGAACACCTGCCGGTGGTGCTCGACTGGTTCAACGGCCGCCGTACGCCATTTGCCAACCAGCGTCTTAAAGGCGTTATCACCGATCTTAATCTGGCGACCGATGCCCCGGCCCTGTTTGGCGGCCTGATTGCAGCCACCGCCTTTGGTGCCCGCGCGATTATGGAGTGCTTCACCGAACAGGGCATCGACGTCAACAACGTCATGGCGCTGGGCGGTATCGCCCGTAAAAACCCGGTGATCATGCAGGCCTGCTGCGACGTGCTGAACCGTCCGCTGCAGATTGTCGCGTCCGATCAATGCTGCGCGCTGGGTGCGGCTATTTTCGCCGCCGTTGCCGCGGGCGTACATGCCGATATCCCGACTGCACAGCAGCATATGGCAAGCGCGGTCGAAAATACCCTTCAGCCGCGTGCTCAACAGGCGCAACGCTTTGAACAGCTTTATCAGCGCTACCAGCAATGGGCAAAAAGCGCCGAACTTCACTATCTCCCTGTCGCCGCCCCGTCAAAACACACCGCGGATACGACGGCAACCCTGACCCATTAAGGACACGACGATGACCATTTTTGATAATTATGAAGTGTGGTTTGTGATTGGCAGCCAGCATTTGTACGGACCGCAAGCGTTGCAACAGGTGACGAAACATGCGGAACACGTCGTGAACGCGCTGAATGCTGAGGCCAAACTGCCATGCAAACTGGTGCTGAAGCCGCTGGGCACGACGCCGGATGAGATCACCCATATCTGCCGTGACGCAAACTACGACGATAAATGTGCGGGTCTGGTGGTGTGGCTGCACACCTTCTCACCCGCCAAAATGTGGATCAACGGTCTGTCTATCCTCAACAAACCGCTGCTGCAATTCCATACCCAGTTCAACGCCTCCCTGCCATGGGACAGCATTGATATGGACTTTATGAACCTGAACCAGACCGCACACGGCGGCCGTGAGTTCGGCTTCATCGGCGCCCGTATGCGTCAGCAGCACGCCGTAGTGACCGGACACTGGCAGGATCAACATGCGCAGAAACGCATCGGCTCCTGGATGCGTCAGGCCGTTTCCAAACAGGATACCCGCCATCTGAAAGTGGTGCGATTTGGCGACAACATGCGTGAAGTGGCAGTCACCGACGGTGATAAAGTTGCCGCGCAGATCAAGTTCGGTTTTTCCGTGAACACCTGGGCCGTGGGTGACCTGGTGCAGGTCGTCAATGAGATCGGCGATGGCGACGTGAGCGCGCTGGTTGACGAATACGAAAGCAGCTACCGCCTCACCGCAGCGGCGCAGGTGAAGGGTGACAAACGCCAGAACGTGCTGGACGCGGCGCGCATTGAACTGGGGATGAAACGCTTCCTGGAACAGGGTGGCTTCCACGCCTTTACCACGACATTTGAAGATCTCCATGGTCTGAAACAACTGCCGGGTCTGGCAGTACAACGTCTGATGCAGCAGGGCTACGGCTTCGCGGGCGAAGGCGACTGGAAAACTGCCGCTCTGCTTCGCATCATGAAAGTGATGTCAACCGGTCTGCAGGGCGGCACCTCCTTTATGGAGGACTACACCTACCACTTCGAAAATGGCAACGACCTGGTACTCGGTTCACACATGCTGGAAGTGTGCCCGTCCATTGCCGTTGAAGAGAAACCGATCCTCGACGTGCAGCACCTCGGCATTGGCGGTAAAGCGGATCCGGCACGTTTGATCTTCAACACCCGTACCGGCCCGGCCATCAACGCCAGCCTGATCGACCTGGGCGATCGTTTCCGCCTGCTGGTGAACTGTGTGGATGCGGTTGAAACGCCACACGCGCTGCCAAAACTGCCGGTCGCCAACGCCCTGTGGAAAGCGCAGCCCGATCTGCCAACCGCCTCCGAAGCCTGGATCGTCGCCGGTGGCGCGCACCATACCGTCTTCAGTCACGCGCTGGATCTCAACGATATGCGTCAGTTCGCTGAACTGCACGACATCGAACTGACCGTGATCGATAACGATACCCGCCTGCCCGCGTTTAAAGACGCGCTGCGCTGGAATGAAGTCTATTACGGTTCGAAACGTTAAGTACGACGTGCCCGGTGGCACTGCGTTTACCGGGCCTACGATTGTGTATGCCGGATAAGCGAAACGCCATCCGGCGGGAGACAACAATGCTAGAAGATCTCAAACGCCAGGTACTCGAAGCCAACCTGGCGCTGCCTAAACATAATCTGGTGACCCTGACCTGGGGCAACGTCAGCGCCGTTGACCGCGAAAAAGGGGTGTTCGTCATCAAGCCTTCCGGCGTGGATTATACGGTGATGACCGCTGACGATATGGTTGTGGTCAGCATTGCAACCGGTGAAGTGGTGGAAGGGAAGAAAAAACCCTCCTCCGATACCCCCACCCATCGCCTGCTGTATCAGGCATTTCCGACCATCGGCGGCATTGTGCATACCCACTCGCGTCATGCGACTATCTGGGCGCAGGCAGGCCAGTCCATCCCGGCTACCGGTACCACGCACGCAGACTACTTTTACGGCACCATTCCGTGCACCCGCCTGATGACCGATGCGGAAATCAACGGCGAGTACGAGTGGGAAACCGGCAATGTGATTGTCGAAACCTTTGAAAAACAAGGAATCGACGCAGCACAGATGCCCGGGGTGCTGGTGCATTCCCACGGCCCGTTTGCGTGGGGCAAAAATGCGGAAGATGCAGTGCATAACGCGATTGTGCTGGAAGAGGTAGCCTATATGGGCATCTTCTGTCGTCAACTGGCACCACAGTTGCCGGATATGCAACAGACGCTGCTGGACAAACACTACCTGCGCAAGCACGGTGCAAAAGCCTATTACGGGCAATAAACTGTATATAAACCCAGCATAAAACCGCTAACCAGGCTATAATCAGGCCTGGTTTTGTTTTATGGGATAACGGCGTGACGCAGGCGCAAGAAGGTTTTTTACTGACCCGACACTGGCGGGATACGCCTCAGGGAACAGAGGTGGAGTTCTGGCTGGCGACGGACAACGGCCCGCTGCGCGTTACCCTGCCGCCACAGGAGTCCGTGGCATTTATTCCTGAAGCCCACGTCGACAAAGCAAAGCAGCTACTGCGCGGTGAAAACAACTGGCGCATCACGCCACTTGAGCTGAAGGATTTCCATCGCCAGCCGGTTTTTGGCCTCTATTGTCGCGCCCATCGCCAACTGATGCGCTATGAAAAACTGCTGCGCGAGGCGGGCGTCACCCTGTACGAAGCCGATATTCGTCCCCCGGAACGTTTTCTGATGGAGCGGTTTATTACCGCCCCTGTCTGGGTTGATGGCACGGCGCACAACGGCGGGCTGATTAACGCCCGTCTGAAACCCAACCCGCACTACCGTCCGCCGCTGAAATGGGTCTCACTGGACATCGAAACCACCCGTCACGGTGAACTGTACTGTATTGGTCTTGAAGGCTGCGGCGACCGGGTTGTCTATATGCTCGGACCACCGAATGGCGATGCCTCCGTGCTGGACTTCCGGCTGGAGTACGTCAACAGTCGGCCACAGCTGCTGGAAAAACTGAACCAGTGGTTTGCCGATCGCGATCCCGATGTCCTGATCGGCTGGAACGTGGTGCAATTCGATCTGCGGGTACTGCAAAAACACGCCGAGCGGTACCGTATCCCGCTCATACTTGGGCGGGGTCATAGCGAACTGGAATGGCGCGAGCACGGTTTCAAAAACGGCGTCTTCTTCGCACAGGCCAACGGTCGCCTGATTATCGACGGCATCGAGGCACTGAAATCCGCATTCTGGAATTTCTCTTCCTTCTCGCTGGAGGCAGTGGCGCAGGAGCTGCTGGGGGAAGGAAAATCCATCGATAACCCGTGGGACCGAATGGATGAGATCGACCGCCGCTTCAACGAAGACAAACCGGCACTTGCCACCTATAACCTGAAAGATTGTGAGCTGGTTACGCAGATTTTCCACAAAACCGAGATCATGCCTTTTCTGCTGGAACGCGCCACAGTGAACGGTCTTGCCGCTGATCGGCACGGCGGTTCCGTGGCGGCATTCAGCCATCTGTACTTTCCCCGCATGCACCGGGCAGGCTACGTCGCACCGAACCTGGGGGACGTGCCGCCGCAGGCAAGCCCTGGCGGCTACGTGATGGATTCCCGGCCGGGTCTGTATGACTCCGTGCTGGTACTGGACTACAAAAGCCTCTACCCCTCGATTATCCGCACCTTTCTGATTGATCCGGTGGGGCTGGTAGAGGGGATGGCGCAGCCGGACGATATGCACAGCACCGACGGGTTTCTGGGGGCGCGTTTCTCACGGGAGAAACACTGCCTGCCGGAGATCGTGGGACAGATCTGGCACGGGCGCGACGAGGCCAAGCGCCACGGCAACAAGCCGCTTTCTCAGGCGCTGAAAATTATCATGAATGCCTTTTACGGTGTGCTGGGCACCAGCGCCTGTCGCTTCTTCGACCCGCGTCTCGCCTCGTCTATCACCATGCGCGGGCATGAGATCATGCGCCAGACAAAGGCGCTGATCGAATCCCAGGGCTATGAAGTGATCTATGGCGATACCGACTCCACCTTCGTCTGGTTGAAGGGCGCGCACGCCGAAGAGGAAGCCGCGCGAATTGGCAAACAGCTGGTGGCCTTCGTGAACGACTGGTGGCAAGCGCATTTGCAAAAAGAGCGGTTAACCAGTGCGTTAGAGCTGGAGTATGAAACCCATTTCAGCCGCTTTTTAATGCCCACTATCCGTGGAACCGATCAGGGCAGCAAGAAACGCTACGCCGGACTGATTCAGGAAGGTGAAAAGCAACGCATGGTGTTTAAAGGGCTGGAGACGGTACGCACAGACTGGACTCCGCTGGCGCAGCAGTTCCAGCAAACGCTCTATTTGCGGATCTTTCGTAATGAGCCTTATCAGGACTACGTCCGCGAGACGATAGCCAGCCTGATGGCTGGCGAGCTCGACAACCAGCTGGTGTATCGCAAACGCCTGCGCCGCCCGCTGGCCGAGTATCAGCGTAACGTTCCGCCGCACGTCCGCGCCGCGCGTCTGGCGGATGAAGAGAACGTCCGTCGGGGGCGCGCCCCGCAGTATCAGAACCGGGGCACCATTAAGTATGTCTGGACGACAAACGGGCCAGAGCCCGTGGATTATCAACACTCTGCGCTGGACTACGACCACTACCTGACGCGCCAGCTTCAGCCCGTCGCGGATGGAATTTTGCCGTTCATTGACGACGATTTTGCTACACTAGTGACAGGGCAGCTTGGCCTATTTTGACACGTGACGAAATCGCTGCCATCCAGTACCATAGCGCCCTTTCCACTCCCGGACCCATTTTTCGATGACCGTCTTTTTTGACGGTGGTTGAACTATTGCCTGCAATTAAAGATTAGAGCCGAACACATATGCCTTTTACACTTGGTCAACGCTGGATCAGCGATACAGAAAGCGAACTTGGATTGGGAACCGTGGTTGCAGTCGATGCACGCATGGTCACCCTCCTTTTCCCTGCTACCGGTGAAAACCGCCTGTACGCTCGCAATGACTCCCCTGTTACCCGCGTGATGTTCAATCCAGGTGACACCGTGACCAGCCACGACGGCTGGCAGCTAAAGGTTGAAGACGTAAAAGAAGAGAATGGTCTGCTCGCCTACATTGGGACTCGCCTCGACACTGACGAGAGCAATGTCATCCTGCGTGAAGTGCTGCTCGACAGCAAACTGGTTTTCAGCAAGCCGCAGGATCGCCTGTTTGCCGGGCAAATCGACCGTATGGATCGCTTCTCCCTGCGCTATCGCGCACGTAAATTCCAGAGTGAACAGTACCGCATGCCGTGGAGCGGCCTGCGTGGTCAACGCACCAGCCTGATCCCTCATCAGTTGAATATCGCCCATGATGTTGGTCGTCGTCATGCGCCTCGCGTACTGCTGGCAGACGAAGTGGGCCTCGGTAAAACCATTGAAGCCGGTATGATCCTGCATCAACAACTGCTCTCTGGCGCCGCCGAGCGCGTGCTGATCGTGGTACCGGAAACGCTGCAACACCAGTGGCTGGTTGAGATGCTGCGCCGCTTTAACCTTCGTTTCTCGCTGTTTGACGACGAGCGCTACGCCGAAGCCCAGCATGACGCAGACAACCCGTTTGAAACCGAACAACTGGTCATCTGCTCCCTGGACTTCGTGCGCCGCAGCAAGCAGCGTCTTGAGCATCTGTGCGACGCAGAGTGGGATCTGCTGGTGGTCGACGAAGCGCACCACCTGGTCTGGAGCGAAGAGGCACCGAGCCGTGAATACATGGCGATTGAACAGCTTGCCGAGCGCGTGCCGGGCGTCCTGCTGCTGACCGCAACGCCGGAGCAGCTGGGGCTGGAGAGCCACTTCGCCCGTCTGCGCCTGCTCGATCCAAACCGCTTCCATGACTTTGAGCAGTTTGTCGAAGAACAGAATAATTACCGCCCGGTTGCCGATGCTGTCGCCATGCTGCTGGCGGGCAAACGCCTCTCGAATGACGAACTCAACACCCTGAGCGATCTGATTGGCGAACAGGATATTGAGCCGCTGCTGCAGGCAGCCAACAGTGACAGCGACAACGCGGGTTCCGCGCGTAAAGAGCTGATCGATATGCTGATGGACCGCCACGGCACCAGCCGCGTGCTGTTCCGTAACACCCGTAACGGCGTGAAGGGCTTCCCGAAACGCGAACTGCATACCATCAAGCTGCCGCTGCCGACGCAGTATCAGACGGCGATAAAAGTCTCCGGCATTATGGGGGCGCGCAAAAGCCAGGAAGAACGTGCGCGCAACATGCTCTACCCGGAGCAAATTTATCAGGAATTTGAAGGGGATACCGGAACCTGGTGGAACTTCGACCCGCGTGTTGAATGGCTGATGGGTTACTTAACGGCTCATCGTTCACAGAAAGTGCTGGTGATCTGCGCCAAGGCGGCCACCGCGCTGCAGCTGGAGCAGGTTCTGCGCGAGCGCGAAGGTATTCGAGCCGCCGTGTTCCACGAGGGCATGTCCATTGTCGAGCGTGACCGCGCCGCGGCCTGGTTCAGTGAAGAAGACAGCGGCGCACAGGTTCTGCTGTGCTCTGAAATCGGTTCTGAAGGGCGTAACTTCCAGTTCGCCAGCAACCTGGTGATGTTCGATCTGCCGTTCAACCCCGACCTGCTGGAACAGCGTATCGGCCGTCTGGACCGTATCGGTCAGGCGCATGATATTCAGATCCACGTCCCTTACCTGGAAAAAACCGCTCAGTCGGTGCTGGTACGCTGGTTCCACGAAGGTCTGGACGCGTTCGAACATACCTGTCCGACGGGACGCACCATTTACGATCAGGTGCATACGGATCTGATCGGTTACCTGGCAGCGCCGGAAAATACGGACGGTTTTGATGAGCTGATCAAATCCTGTCGCGAAAAGCATGAGGCCCTGAAAGCGCAGCTGGAGCAGGGACGTGACCGCCTGCTGGAAATCCACTCCAACGGTGGTGAAAAAGCGCAGGCGCTTGCCGAAAGCATTGAAGAGCAGGATGACGACACCAGCCTGATCAGCTTCGCCATGAACCTGTTCGACATCGTCGGGATTAACCAGGACGATCGCGGCGAGAACATGATCGTGCTGACCCCATCCGATCATATGCTGGTTCCGGATTTCCCGGGCCTGCCGGAGGATGGTTGCACCATCACATTTGAGCGTGACGTGGCGCTGTCTCGCGAAGACGCGCAGTTCATCACCTGGGAACACCCGTTGATCCGCAACGGCCTCGACCTGATCCTTTCCGGCGACACGGGTAGCAGCACGATTTCCCTGTTGAAAAACAAAGCATTACCCGTTGGTACGCTGCTGGTTGAGCTGATCTATGTTGTGGAAGCGCAAGCGCCGAAACAGCTGCAGCTCACCCGCTTCCTGCCGCCAACGCCAGTGCGTCTGCTGCTGGATAAAAACGGCACCAACCTGGCTGCACAGGTTGAATTCGAGAGTTTCAACCGCCAGCTGAGCGCAGTAAACCGCCACACGGGCAGCAAACTGGTCAACGCCGTACAACAGGACGTGCACGCCATTCTGCAGTTGGGTGAAACGCAGATCGAAAAAGCGGCCAGGACGCTGATTGATGCCGCACGCGAGGAAGCCGATGAGAAACTGTCTGCAGAGCTGTCTCGTCTGGAAGCGTTAAAAGCGGTGAACCCAAACATCCGTGATGACGAACTGACCGCGATTGAGAGCAACCGTCAGCAGGTGCTGGAAAGCCTGAATCAGGCAAGCTGGCGTCTGGATGCCCTGCGTCTTATTGTTGTGACGCATCAGTAAACGGAGCACAAGATGGTGATGGAGCCTTACAATCCGCCGCAAGACCCGTGGCTGGTTATCCTTTATCAGGATGAGCACATTATGGTGGTCAACAAGCCAAGCGGCCTGTTGTCCGTGCCGGGGCGTCTGGATGAGCACAAAGACAGCGTGATGACACGTATTCAGCGTGATTATCCCCAGGCGGAGTCCGTTCATCGCCTGGACATGGCAACCAGCGGCGTGATTGTGGTGGCGCTGAACAAAGCGGCTGAACGTGAACTCAAACGCCAGTTCCGCGAGCGTGAACCGAAAAAGCAGTATGTCGCACGCGTCTGGGGCCATCCCGCGCAGGCGGAAGGGCTGGTGGATCTGCCGCTGATTTGCGACTGGCCAAATCGACCAAAGCAGAAGGTATGCTATGAGACGGGCAAGGCCGCGCAAACCGAGTATGAAGTGCTGGAGTACGCGTCGGATAACACCGCGCGCGTGCTGCTTAAGCCCATTACCGGGCGTTCACATCAGCTGCGTGTGCATATGCTCGCGCTGGGGCACCCGATTCTGGGAGACCGTTTTTACGCCCCCCCGGAGGCGCTGGCTTCAGCGCCGCGTCTGCAGCTTCATGCCCAGACGCTCACCATCACCCACCCGGCGTTTGGCAACGCAATGACGTTTAAAGCCCCGGTGGACTTCTAAAAAAATGGCCCGACTGTGTCGGGCCATTTTTTATTTGAAATTTTTCTGCTCTTTTATCAGTTCGTACGCTTTCTGGATTTCCTGCGCTTTTTGCTTCGCCATCTCCATCATCTCTGGTGGTAAGCCCTTCGCGACCAGTTTATCCGGGTGATGTTCACTCATCAGCTTACGATAGGCGCGCTTGATGGTTGTCGCATCATCCGAAGGTTTCACGCCAAGCACGTTACAGGCGTCTTCCAGCGTCGGGCCTCGCTGCGCCTGCTGCCAGCCGCCGCCAGAGGATTGATGCTGTTGATAGCCGCCACTAAAGTGTGCGCCGCCCTGCATCATGCGCAGGAACTGGTCGAACTGCATGCGGGAGATCCCCAGCTCTTCGGCAATCACGTATAACACATCGCGTTCATTCGGATGAAGAGACCCGTCGGCAAACGCCGCCTGAATCTGGATCTCCAGAAACATCCGAATTAAATCAAAACGGCCGAAACAGATACTGCGGAACTGACGCATTTTTTCGCGCAGCGGATAGTTATCCGATTTACCGATGCGAAATGCATTTTGCGCCGCCACACGAGATTCCCCGTGCAGATTCATGCGGTCCATAAATACGCTGGCAATCTGGATATCGGCTTCCGTCACCCGCCCTTTTGATTTGGTTAAGTGCCCCATCACCTCAAAGGTGGTGGAGAAAAAGAGGGACTGACGCTCGCGCTGGTTGGCGAACCACGCCATTTTGCGGCTGCGTGCCTTATCGAACATATGGCCAATAATCAGGCCAAGTACGATGCCCCAAAACCCGGCACCCATGATGATGGCGAACGCAACGCCGATGATTTTACCCCAATACTGCATATACTCCCCGGATAGTCATGTCCCTTGTCGACGCAACGCCATCATTACAGTGGTCGAGCCACGGTCAATTGAGGGACATCGCCTATAATTTGCATTATCATACTCGTCATTCGATAGCGAGCCTAACACTCTGGCACGCAAACGGGCAGGATTAACGCTGGTACTGCGCTGATGAGTAAGATAGTCTCTGAGCGTTTGTAAGCCGTAGCCACTGATGACGGAACACTAAAATATAACGTATGAAAAAACGTATCCCCACCCTCCTGGCCACAATGATTGGCACCGCCCTGTACAGTCAACAGGGGCTGGCGGCCGATCTTGCCTCGCAGTGTATGCTTGGCGTCCCAAGTTATAATCGCCCACTGGTGAGTGGCGATACAAATAGCTTGCCGGTAACCATTACTGCCGACAGTTCAAAAGGAACTTATCCTGACAATGCCACGTTTACGGGCAGTGTGGATATTAATCAGGGCAATAGCCGCCTGCAGGCAGATGAAGTGCAGTTGCACCAGAAGCAGCCGGAAGGTGCGGCCGAACCGGTACGAACGGTGGATGCGCTGGGTAATGTGCACTATGACGACAATCAGGTCATCCTGAAAGGTCCGAAAGCATGGTCAAACCTGAACACTAAAGATACTAACGTCTGGGAAGGTGATTACCAGATGGTAGGTCGTCAGGGGCGTGGTAAAGCAGATCTGATGAAACAGCGCGGTGAAAACCGCTATACGATTCTGGAAAACGGTTCCTTCACCTCCTGTCTGCCGGGTTCGAATACCTGGAGCGTGGTTGGAAGTGAGGTAATTCACGACCGTGAAGAACAGGTCGCAGAAATCTGGAACGCCCGGTTTAAACTCGGCCCGGTGCCGGTTTTCTATAGCCCGTACCTGCAACTTCCCGTGGGCGACAAACGTCGTTCAGGCTTCCTGATCCCAAATGCCAAATACAGCACCTCGAACTATTTTGAGTTCTATCTGCCGTATTACTGGAACATCGCGCCCAACATGGACGCCACGATCACGCCGCACTATATCCATAAGCGCGGCAACGTCATGTGGGAAAACGAGTTCCGCTATCTGACCCAGGCGGGTACCGGTTTGATGGAACTGGATTATCTGCCATCAGATAAGGTCTTCCAGGATGAGCACCCAACAGAAGGTGATAAACACCGTTGGATGTACTTCTGGCGTCACGCTGGCGTCATGGACCAGGTCTGGCGTTTTAACGTCGACTACACCAAAGTCAGCGATCCTTACTATTTCAACGACTTCGATTCCAAGTACGGTTCCAGTACCGATGGTTACGCCACGCAGAAATTTAGCGTTGGCTATGCTATTCAGAACTTCAACGCTACGGTGTCGACGAAGCAGTTCCAGGTGTTTGATAGCCAGACGCGAAGCACTTACGGTGCAGAGCCGCAGCTGGATGTGAACTGGTATCAGAACGATGTTGGTCCATTCGATACCCGCGTCTACGCTCAGGCAGTGCATTTCGTCAATACCAACTCGGACATGCCGGAAGCCACGCGTGTTCATTTAGAACCAACGATCAATTTACCGCTGTCGAACAACTGGTCGAGTCTGAATACCGAAGCCAAGCTGATGGCGACCCATTATCAGCAGAAAAATGTGGACTGGTATAACAACCGCTATGGCACCGACCTTGACGAATCCGTGAACCGCGTTCTTCCGCAATTTAAAATGGACGGTAAGCTGATCTTCGAGCGCGATATGGGTCTGCTGGCGGATGGATATACCCAGACGCTTGAGCCACGTATGCAGTATTTGTACGTGCCTTATCGCGATCAGAGCAAAATCCAAAACTATGATTCCGCTTTCCTGCAGTCTGACTACAGCGGCCTGTTCCGTGACCGTACCTATGGCGGTCTCGACCGTATTGCTTCCGCGAACCAGTTAACGACCGGCGTCACAACGCGCGTTTATGATGAATCTGCCGTTGAACGTTTTAACGTTTCTGTTGGTCAAATCTACTATTTCACCGAGTCTCGTACCGGTGATGACAATATCAACTGGGAGAAAGACAACAAAACAGGTTCGCTGGTGTGGGCGGGCGATACCTACTGGCGCATGACCGATCGCTGGGGCTTACGCGGGGGTCTGCAGTACGACACGCGTCTCGACAATATTGCGACCAGCAGTGCAGCCGTCGAGTACCGTCGCGATGAAGATCGTATGGTGCAGTTGACCTATCGTTACGCCAGCCCGGAATATATTCAGGCAACATTGCCGAACTATGCCACCAGTGAACAGTATAAAGACGGGATTTCGCAGGTGGGTGGTGCAGCCAGTTGGCCAATCGCTGACCGCTGGTCAATTGTGGGCGCATACTACTTTGACACTAACGCCAACAAGCCTGCTGACCAGATGGTTGGTCTGCAATATAACTCCTGCTGTTATGCGCTGCGTGTCGGCTACGAACGCAAGCTTAACGGCTGGGATACTCAAAACAATCAGAGCAAATACGATAACGTGATTGGCTTTAATGTCGAATTGCGCGGCCTGAGCTCCAACTACGGCCTGGGCACGCAGCAGATGCTGCGCTCGAACATTCTGCCGTACCGCAGTTCCTTGTAATGTGCTTGTTTTGCAACGTAATCCGCTTTGCGGTTAATTGAAATGGAAAAAGTATGAAGAACTGGAAAACGCTGCTGCTCGGTGTCGCTATGGTTGCGAATACCAGCTTCGCGGCCCCCCAGGTTGTTGATAAGGTCGCCGCTGTGGTTAACAACGGTGTCGTGCTCGAAAGTGACGTTGACGGTTTGATGAAATCTGTGAAGCTCAATTCGGGCCAGGCGGGTCAGCAACTTCCGGATGACGCAACGCTGCGCCATCAGATCCTGGAACGTCTGATCATGGATCAGATTGTCCTGCAAATGGGTCAGAAAATGGGCGTGAAGATCACTGACGAGCAGCTCGATCAGGCGATCGCTAA
Source organism: Enterobacter sp. 50793107 (assembly GCF_001463365.1). Lineage (NCBI taxonomy): Bacteria > Pseudomonadati > Pseudomonadota > Gammaproteobacteria > Enterobacterales > Enterobacteriaceae > Enterobacter > Enterobacter sp. 50793107. The sequence goes on from NZ_LNII01000050.1 coordinate 96,762, forward strand.
CATCGCTAAGCAGAACAATATGACCCTGGATCAGATGCGTAGTCGTCTGGCCTATGATGGCATCAGCTATTCAACCTACCGTAATCAGATCCGTAAAGAGATGCTGATCTCAGAAGTGCGTAACAATGAAGTTCGTCGCCGCGTCACCATCCTGCCGCAGGAAGTCGACGCGCTGGCAAAACAGGTGGGCAACCAGAACGATGCCAGCACCGAGCTGAACCTGAGCCACATTCTGATCCCGCTGCCTGAGAACCCAACGTCTGACCAGGCCGCAGAAGCGGAAAGCCAGGCGCGCGCTATCGTTGAGCAGGCACGTAACGGCAGTGACTTTGGCAAGCTGGCCATTACCTACTCTGCAGACCAACAGGCGCTGAAAGGCGGCCAGATGGGCTGGGGACGTATTCAGGAACTGCCATCCATCTTTGCCCAGGCGCTGAGCACGGCGAAGAAAGGCGACATCGTGGGTCCAATCCGTTCAGGTGTTGGCTTCCACATCCTGAAAGTCAACGACCTGCGTGGTCAGAGCCAGAACATTTCCGTCACCGAAGTTCATGCTCGCCACATTCTGCTGAAACCGTCACCGATCATGACGGACGATCAGGCGCGTGCGAAGCTGCAACAGATTGCTGCAGACATTAAGAGCGGAAAAACGTCGTTTGCGAATGCCGCAAAAGAGTTCTCTCAGGATCCTGGCTCTGCTAACCAGGGCGGCGACCTGGGCTGGGCGGCTGCGGATATCTACGATCCGGCATTCCGCGATGCGCTGATGAAGCTGAACAAAGGCCAGATGAGTGCGCCGGTACACTCCTCCTTTGGCTGGCATCTGATCGAACTGCTGGATACCCGCAACGTTGATAAAACCGACGCAGCGCAGAAAGACAGAGCCTATCGTATGCTGTTCAACCGTAAGTTCTCTGAAGAAGCGGCAACCTGGATGCAGGAACAACGCGCCAGCGCTTACGTGAAAGTTCTGAGCAACTAATGAAACAGCATCGTGTTGTGATCACCCCCGGCGAACCCGCCGGGATTGGGCCTGACCTCGTGGTCCAGCTTGCCCAACGTAGCTGGCCGGTGGAACTGGTCGTCTGTGCTGATGCAACACTGTTACAAGACCGGGCTTCACTGCTCGGTCTGCCTTTAACGCTTATCCCCTACGTTGAAGGCCAGCAGCCTGCACCGCAGCAAGCCGGAACGCTCACGCTTCTTCCCGTCCCTCTTCGTACTCCTGTTATTCCGGGTCAGCTCAGCACTGAAAACGGCCACTATGTTGTCGAAACCCTGGCGCGCGCCTGCGATGGTTGCATAAAGGGTGAATTTGCTGCCCTGATTACAGGCCCCGTGCACAAAGGGGTGATTAACGAAGCCGGTATTCCGTTCACCGGACATACCGAGTTTTTTGAAGAGCGATCGCACAGCCCGAAAGTGGTGATGATGCTGGCGACGGAAGCGATGCGGGTGGCTCTGGTAACAACCCATCTGCCGATTAAGGCCATTCCTGACGCCATCACCCCTGAACTGCTGCGGGAGATCATCGGGATACTGCATCACGATCTGCAGACCAAATTCGGCATTAAACAGCCGCACGTTCTGGTCTGTGGCCTGAACCCACACGCCGGGGAAGGCGGGCATATGGGGACTGAAGAGATCGACACCATCATTCCGGTGCTGAATGAAATGCGGGCGAAAGGGATGAACCTGAGCGGGCCATTGCCTGCCGATACCCTTTTCCAGCCCAAATACCTGGATAATGCCGATGCCGTGCTCGCGATGTACCACGATCAGGGCCTGCCCGTGCTAAAATACCAGGGCTTTGGCCGCGGTGTGAATATCACCCTCGGTTTACCTTTTATTCGAACGTCCGTTGACCACGGTACTGCGCTGGATCTGGCAGGCCAGGGAAAAGCGGATGTCGGCAGTTTTATTACGGCGCTTAATCTCGCCATCAAAATGATTGTTAATACTCAATGACTAATCGAGTCCATCAGGGCCACTTAGCCCGTAAACGCTTCGGGCAAAACTTCCTCAACGATCAGTTCGTGATCGACAGTATTGTTTCGGCCATTAATCCGCAAAAAGGCCAGGCGATGGTTGAAATCGGCCCCGGTCTGGCAGCACTGACTGAACCCGTCGGCGAACGTCTGGACGAACTGACCGTTATCGAACTCGACCGCGATCTCGCTGCTCGTCTGCAAACGCACCCGTTCCTTGGGCCGAAGCTGACGATTTATCAGCAAGATGCCATGACCATGAATTTTGGCGAGCTGTCGGAAAAAATGGGTCAGCCGCTGCGCGTATTCGGTAACCTGCCCTATAACATCTCCACGCCGCTGATGTTCCATCTCTTTAGCTATACTGATGCCATTGCTGACATGCACTTCATGTTGCAAAAAGAGGTGGTAAACCGTCTGGTTGCAGGGCCGAACAGTAAAGCGTATGGTCGTTTAAGCGTGATGGCACAATATTTCTGCAATGTGATCCCGGTACTCGAAGTGCCGCCGTCTGCCTTCACGCCGCCGCCAAAAGTCGACTCTGCGGTTGTGCGCCTTGTGCCGCATAAAACGATGCCATACCCGGTCAAAGACCTGCGCGTACTGAGCCGCATCACCACAGAAGCCTTTAACCAGCGCCGTAAAACGATCCGTAATAGCCTCGGCAATCTGTTCACCGTTGACGTGCTGGCCGAGCTAGGCATTGACCCGGCAATGCGAGCAGAAAACATCTCTGTTGAGCAGTACTGTAAACTGGCTAATTACATTAGCGAAAATGCGCCGCCGAAGGAGAGTTAAGCCATGATTGATTCGCCCCGCGTCTGTGTCCAGGTACAAAGCGTTTACGTTGAGTCGCAGTCCTCACCCGATGAAGAACGTTTTGTTTTCGCCTACACCGTGACCATTCGCAACCTGGGGCGGATGCCTGTGCAACTGCTCGGGCGTTACTGGCTTATCACTAACGGCAATGGCCGTGAAATCGAAGTTCAGGGTGAAGGTGTGGTTGGTGAACAGCCCCACATCGCCCCTGGCGAAGAGTATCAGTACACCAGCGGTGCAGTAATTGAAACACCGCTGGGTACCATGCAAGGCCATTATGAAATGGTCGACGTCGATGGCAATGTGTTCCGCGTTGCTATTCCTGTGTTCCGTCTCGCCGTTACAACACTCATTCATTAATCTAATGTCTACATATCTGATTGGCGACGTTCACGGTTGCTACGATGAACTGATCGCATTATTAAAACAGGTCGACTTTACGCCAGGACGGGATATTCTCTGGCTGACGGGCGATTTAGTGGCGCGTGGGCCAGGCTCCCTGGAGGTTTTACGCTTCGTAAAATCGCTGGGCGACAGCGTTCGCATGGTGCTGGGCAACCATGATTTGCATCTGCTCGCCGTCTTTGCCGGCATCAGCCGCAATAAGCCGAAAGATCGCCTCACCCCGCTGCTGGAGGCGCCAGACGCCGACGAACTGATCAACTGGCTGCGTCGTCAGCCCCTGTTGCAGATCGATGAAGAGAAAAAACTGGTCATGGCACACGCCGGGATCACCCCACAGTGGGATCTTGAGACGGCCAAAACCTGCGCGCGTGACGTAGAAGCCGTGCTGGCGAGCGATTCCTATCCCTTCTTCCTTGATGCCATGTACGGCGACATGCCAAATCACTGGAGTGAAGATCTGAGCGGTCTGGCGCGTCTGCGTTTTATCACGAACGCGTTCACACGGATGCGTTTCTGCTTCCCGAACGGGCAACTGGATATGTACTCAAAAGAGACGCCGGAAAGCGCACCTGCACCACTTAAACCGTGGTTTGCGATTCCCGGACCGGTCACCAGTGAGTACAGCGTGGTGTTTGGCCACTGGGCCGCGCTAGAAGGGAAAGGCACGCCAGACGGGATCTACGGTCTTGATACCGGTTGTTGCTGGGGCGGGGATTTAACCTGCTTACGCTGGGAAGATAAAACATACTTCGTGCAGCCGTCCAACCGACAGCTGGACCTGGGGGAAGGCGAGGCAGTCGCCTCCTGAGAGTGAATTCCCTCTCCCGGCCGGGAGAGGGTCTATCAACTAGCGACGTTCCAGAATCTCGAAGCAGTAGCTGTGTGAGTTCTGCGCATCCGCGTCGTGAAATTCGCTGAATACCGATTCCCACTCGTCCGGATCGTAGTCCGGGAAATGGGTATCGCCTTCCACTTCCGCATCAATATGCGTCAGATAGAGCTTTTGCGCTTTTGGCAGGAACTGCTCATATACACGCCCACCACCAATCACCATGATCTCTTCGGCGTTACCGCACGCGGCAATCGCCTCGTCCACGGATTTCACCCATTCGACGCGATCGTCAGTGCCTGGCTGGCTACTGATCACGATATTCTTACGGCCCGGCAATGGGCGACCAATCGACTCCCAGGTCAGGCGGCCCATCACTACCGGCTTGTTTAACGTCGTACGTTTAAACCATGCGAGATCGGCAGGCAGGTTCCACGGCATGGCATTTTCCATACCGATAACACGGTCCACCGCCAGCGCTGCAATCAGACTGATCATTGAAAATTTCCCGGATGCAAAAAATTGCCGCCACTATACGGAAAGCTTAATCTTTCGTCGACTGGCGGCATGGTAAAGAGCGAGAAATTTTTTAATATTGCTGGCAACTCCACTTCACGGGGAAGGTTTACTCTCCGGTTCGTCCGCCGGATCGCCGGTATGCTTGCCCTCCTCCGTTCCCTGCCAGCCATGACGCTGCACCAGCGACAGATGATTACGATCCTCGTTAATGATCTCTGTCAGCATCGCACTGGTGCGTTTAAACACCGCCGCACGCTCTGTGGCCGTACTGCCCGCCATCGCCACCATCTCTTCCACCATATCGGTATTGAAGCGACGGAACAGATCCGCACGCTCGCGCGCTTCATACGCGCCCAGGCCCAGACTTTCCAGCGCCATGCGGCCAGACTTAAGCGCCCCTTCGAAGGTTTCACGCTCGGGTGCGTCCACCCCCGCCTGTCGCAGCTGGATATAATGATCCACATCGCGCGCGCGGGAGATAATGGTCAGGTTCGGGAAATGCTCCTTCACCAGCTCAACCAGCTGCATACTGGTCTGGGGATCGTCAATCGCGTTGATGAGGACTTCCGCTTTCGCTGCCCCGGCTGATTCCAGCAGATCGACACGCGTTGCATCGCCGTAAAAGACTTTCATATCGAACTTACGCAGGGTATCCACATGGTCCGGATCGTGATCGAGGATGACCATTTTTACCCCGCTTGAGAGCAGTAAACGACCGGTGATCTGCCCAAAGCGACCGAATCCGGCGATGATGACCCGCGGCTGTTCCTCGTCGATCTCATCGGCTTCGCGTTCCTGTTCGCTGCCGGTTTTTTCCAGACGCGTCAGCAGCACCAGCAGGATCGGCGTTGCCGCCATCGACAGCGCGACCGCCAGCGTCAGCGCTTTCGCCCACTCGGGATCGAGCACATTGGCCATTTGCGCCGCGCCGAAGACCACAAACGCGAATTCGCTTCCTTGTCCGAGCAGCACGGCGAACCAGCGACGCTGTCTACCAGGCACGTTCAGCGGACGGGCGATCAGCCACAGCATCACCATTTTGATGACCAGGAAACCGACCAGCAGGATGAGGATCCGCAGTGGATGCGTGACCAGCGTGCCAAAGTCGATAGACATCCCGACCCCGATGAAAAACAGCCCCAGCAGCAGTCCTTTAAATGGCTCGATATCACTTTCAAGCGCGTGTCGGTACTCTGAGCTGGCCAGCAGAACGCCCGCGAGGAAGGCTCCCATCGCCATCGACAGCCCGGCTTCCTCCAGCAGCAGACCAAAACCAAACACCAGGAACAGCGCCACGGCACTGAACACTTCCCGCAACCCCGAGCGGGCGACAAATCGAAGCAGCGGACGTGTTACATACCGGCCAAGCAGGACAACCAGTGCCAGCGCACCGACCACCTTTAATGCAGAGAGGGCAAAAGCGCCGAGCGTGGTGGAGGCCCCACTTGCGGCCAGCAGCGGGATCATCGCCACCAGCGGAATCGCCGCGATATCCTGAAACAGCAGAACCGAAAACGCACTGCGTCCCATCTGTGAAACGGTCAGGTTTCGCTCGTTCATTGCCTGCATGGCAATCGCCGTCGAAGAGAGTGCCAGCGTCATGCCAATAAGCTCTGCCACTTTCCAGTCCATTCCCAGCAGAATACAGAAGCCGCCCAACAGCAGACCACAGGCTGCCATTTGTAGCGCCCCGCCGCCAAATACTGAAACGCGCAGCTTCCACAACCGCTGCGGGTCAAGTTCCAGACCAATGACAAACAGCATCAGCACGACACCAATTTCGGCGAAATGCAGGATCGCCTCCGCGTCGGTGACCAGGCGGAATCCCCAGGGTCCGATAACACACCCGGCGATCAGGTAGCCCAGCACAGAGCCCAACCCCAGGCGAACCGCCACGGGCACAATCAGCGCCGCCGCGCCAAGGTAAATCAGCGCCTGTATCAGCGTATGGCTATCCATTGTGCGTCTCCTGCCACTCAAGTAAGCGTTGTTTATAATGACGAGCCTGCGCCTGCAACGTCTCATCGTCACAAACAAATGTGCAGTGCATAGCAAAAGGAGGAAGCCAGGTAAGACCACAGTAGAGTGCTGTCGCCTGAAGCGGTTGTGCCAGCACCTCAAAACCCGGGAAAGAGCCAATATCGAAGTGGCTTTCTCCTCCACCGGTGGTCACAGCCCACATCAGGCTTTTTCCCTTCAGCGCATGCCCGTTGTGACCATACGCCCAGCCGTGGGAAAAGACTTTGTCGATCCACAATTTGAGGAGCGGAGGTGTGCTGTACCACTGCATCGGGTGTTGCCAGATAATCAGATCGGCGCGAGTGAGCGCCTCCTGTTCGGCGGCGATGTCGATGTTAAAATCAGGATAAAGTTGATAGAGGGAACGTATCTCTACGTTGTCAAGTGTCCTTACCTGTTCAAGCATGCGCTTATTCGCATGGGAGTGATGCGGATAGGGATGCGCATAAATTATCAGAATCATCAGTTAGCCTGTCTTTACGGTTCCGTTCTCTCTGGTAGCAGTGAGTGTAGACATTTAACTCGCTCACTGAAAGTCTCCCATTGCCTGGTGTCGGCAAATCGCAAGTAGCGTAACTGCTTCTTTAACCATCAATGTTGTTCATATATGTGCGTCTTTGAACAAACAGGAATCCATAGTCGCCAGAAATATCTAACCAATTTTACATTTACCACACTGAAATATTAAGCATTCTTAAAACGACTTTTTAATAAAACAAAGTATACATAACCTATTGAAAAAATAATAATTTTAGATGGTTTTGCGATAACCGCTCTTCAGAAATGTATACGCAATTATTAACCTGAATATTTCACGAACTTTTCATTCAAATGGATGTGTGCATGAGTAATATACGCATTGAACTTAACAGAACAACCAGAATGCTCGGAAGACTGTTCCCCGCCATATTGGCATTCACACCAGCAATAACCTCAGCAGGAATTATTGAACAGTCTACTTCCGTCCCACAAGATTTTTCCGCTGATACCGAATATGTTATCAATAAAGATGTAACGATTTCTTCCTCAAGCAATAAAGCAGCCGTATCCGTATCAGGTATTGATGTCACATCAGTAACAAATAAAGGTAATATATCTGGAGCGGCCAACGGTCTTGATATTAACACCGGCGCCCAGCGTGTTGTTGTTGAAAATGAAGTCGGTGCAACAATTTCTTCTACCAGCGCAAACGCAGTAAATGTGGAGTCTTTACTGGGTGACTTCAATAATAGTGGAAATATAACGGGTGCTGAAAAAGGTATTTTCATTAGTGAGTCATCATCTGCTATCAATATCACTAATACCGAATCAGGATTGATTAAAGGCAAAACGGGTTTGAGCGCCGAGACAGGGTTAGGCATCAACAATGATGGCAAAATCACGGGTATTGACGGTGATGGTATTGCTTTAAGTAGTGGCAATACAAAAGTCTTAAATAGTGGTGTTATTGAAGGCACGCAGAACGGTATTTATGTCTCAGGTAACGCTAAAGTTGATATTACGAATAGCGGTTCGCTCGGGGGTGGAAATGCGGCAGTATTTTTTGCCAGCGATAAAAATAACACCCTGGTGCTTAATACTGGCTCATCATTATCAGGTGACGTTATTTCGACAGTCTCGAAAGGTAACACCCTGACCCTGGTAGGCACCGGTACAGAAGACAGCAATTTTATCGGACTGAACGAAGGCGATGGTTTCGCCTCTGTCAAAATGAACGGTGAAGACTGGACGCTGACGGGTAACGTCGACATCATTGGCGCCGGTGATTCACTGCAGGTGAATAGCGGCAACCTGACCCTGGCGGGTACCGTTTCCAATGCTGGCAATACGCTGGTGGCGAATGAAGCTACGCTCCAGCTGGGCAATGGCGAAGGTATGGCAAGTCTCAGCGGTGGCCTAACCAACAATGGTACGGTTATTTTTAACCAGGGAGGCAATTTCACGTTTTCTACCGACATGACCGGCAGCGGAAACGTAGAGAAAGTTGATGCGAATACGCTGACGCTGACCGGCAACAACAGCTATACCGGCGATACGACCCTGCGAAACGGCACAACGCTGGTAGCGGCAGGCGCAACGTTAGGTGTTGAAAACAGCAATGCCACTCTCACCGTGCAGAACGGGGCAAAGTTTGCCACCGCAGGAACCGTCTACAACAACATCACTATTCTCAGCGGCGGTACGCTGGCAGCGTGGAATGCAATTGAGGGTAATGCAACCCTCAGAGACGCCGGCATTGATACCATTAACGGCAACGTGACCAATAGCGGCACGCTTTTGCTCAGTGCAGCCGACCACGGCGTGGGTAATGACTTTACCATTAATGGTGACTATACCGGCGCAGAAGGTAGCCAGATTGTGTTAAACAGCGAGCTGGGTACTGACACGGCGCCTACCGATCATCTCACAATAGCCGGCAGCAGTTTCGGCCAGTCCGGCGTGACCGTCAGCAACATGGGTGGTCTTGGCGCACAGACTGTGAACGGCATGGAGATTGTCAGCGTCGCCGGCAGCTCTGAAGCACAGCTGACGCTGGCCAAGCCGGTTGTGGCAGGCGCATACGAATACTCTCTTTACCAGCATAGTGACGGGAACTGGTACCTGGAATCGAAGGCCACACCACCTGTCGATCCAACAGATGATACCGATGACGGTGATAATACCGACAACGGTGGCAATACCGACGATGGCGGTAACAGTGACAATGGCAGCAATACCGACGATGGCGGCAACAGCGGCGGCAATGATAACGGCGACGGTGGTGATAATAGCGATAACGGCGGCGGCAATACCCCAGCACCAGAAGTGATGGCACCTGAAGTGGGCGCGTATTTAGGTAACTATCTGGCTGCTCAGAGTATGTTCCTGCACAAACGTGACGATCGCGATCAGCTCACTTTCCGTAACGAAGACGATCTGAATACCTGGATGTATGTAAAAGGTCGTTACCATGAAAATGATGCAGGCGGCGATAAAGTCAGCTACGACACCACGACCACCGTTCTGCAAGTCGGCAGCGATTTCCTCAGCAAGCCAATGGACAGCGGTATCCTGCGTGCCGGTGGCATGTTCGGTGCAGGCCAGGCGAAGACCCACTCAGATGCGAAACACAACGTGCGTGACGCACAGGGTAAAGTCGATGGCTTCAACGTTGGGCTCTACGCCACCTGGCAGGAAGATCAGAAATTACGCCTGGGAAGCTATATTGATACCTGGGCCGCCTACAGCTGGTACAACAACAAAGTGACCAGCAACCGCAACGATGAGGATTACAACAGCGAAGGTTTTGCCGCATCTGTTGAAGTCGGCCATGCGTGGGTTATCCCATCTGAAAACGAACGTACCTGGAAGATCGAGCCTCAGGCGCAGGTGATCTACAGCTATCTTGATCAGGAAAATCATACGGACCGCGATGGCGTCCGGGTGACGACTCTGGATAACGACAGCGTCTTCGGTCGTCTGGGTGTGAAATCCAGCTATTTCCAGCAAAAGGACGTCACGGCCTGGCAGCCATACGTTGCGGTGAACTGGCTGAAGGGTGCAGGTCAAAACGATCTGGCCTTCAACGACGAAACCGTAAGTAATGATACGCCGGAGGATCGTGGTCAGGTAGAGCTGGGTATTACCGGCAATCTTAACGAGACCACGACAATTTCACTTCGCGCCAGCGGCGAATGGGGTGAAAACAACTATGCCGCTTACGGCGGTCATATTTTGTTAAACCACCGCTGGTAATCCATCCGCATCAAGCAAAAAAAGCAGTGGCGGATGCCACTGCTTTTTTTAATTATCCAGTTCACCCATGGATTTAACCTGGTCACGGTTAATCTGCTCGGTTTGACCCGTTTCCGCGTTTTTATACGACACCAGACCGGTATCGTCATCCACCTGCGGTTTGCCGTCCGTAATGATGGTGCGGCCATCGGTGGTTTTTACCGCCTGATTAGACGAACACCCCGCTACGGTGAACATTGCAGTGGCAGCCAGAACGGAAGCGATCAGTAGTTTATTTTGCATGGTGTTTTCCCCTGCTCTCAGTTGAATTTCATTATCGACCTAACCATTTTAGGCTAACTGACTGAATGCGGATGGAAAACCAGAAGGTTCTGAAGAGGGGAAGAATGCCCGGTAACCGAACGGTACCGGGCAATTTGTCTTACTTGTTAATCTGGGCGTGCATTTCCTGGACCGAAATCACCTTCTCGGTGGCATCCGCGTTCAGCGCCATGGCTGTTGCGAAACCGCCGTTCAGGGTGGTGTCGTAATGCACTTTGTACTGCAGCGCGCTGCGGCGAATCAGCTTGGAGTCTTCAATCGCCTGGCGGCCCGCAGTGGTGTTGATGATATAGGTGTATTCGCCATTCTTAATGCGATCCTGAATGTGCGGACGACCTTCATGCACCTTGTTCACCAGGCGCGGGTTGATTCCCGCTTCACCCAGCACAATCGCCGTACCGTGGGTTGCATCCAGCTCGAAGCCCTGTTTCAGTAGCTTGGCAGCAAGGTCAACCACGCGCTCTTTATCACCTTCGCGAACAGAGAGCAGCGCACGGCCAGATTTCTTCATGGTGGAGTTGCTACCCAGTTGCGCTTTAGCAAACGCTTCTGCAAAGGTGCGGCCCACGCCCATCACTTCCCCGGTAGAGCGCATCTCTGGCCCTAACAGCGGGTCAACGCCCGGGAATTTGTTGAACGGCAGCACCACCTCTTTCACCGAGTAGTACGGCGGGATAATCTCTTTTGTGACGCCCTGCTGAGCCAGCGTCTGGCCGGCCATCACGCGCGCCGCCACTTTTGCCAGCGGAATACCGGTCGCTTTAGAGACGAACGGTACGGTACGTGCCGCACGCGGGTTCACTTCAATCAGGTAGACTTCGTTGTCTTTCACGGCGAACTGGACGTTCATCAGGCCGCGAACCTGCAGTTCGAAGGCCAGTTTCTGCACCTGCTGACGCATCACGTCCTGAATTTCCTGGCTCAGGGTGTACGCTGGCAGAGAACAGGCGGAGTCGCCTGAGTGCACGCCCGCCTGCTCGATGTGCTCCATGATGCCGCCAATCAGCACCATTTCGCCGTCGCAGATAGCATCCACATCCACTTCAACCGCATCGTCGAGGAAGCGATCCAGCAGCACCGGCGCATCGTTGGACACGCTAACTGCCGTCTGGAAGTAACGACGCAGGTCAGCTTCGTCGTAGACGATTTCCATCGCGCGGCCGCCCAGCACGTAAGAAGGACGCACCACCAGCGGGTAGCCAATCTCTTTCGCCTTCTCAACCGCTTGTTCAATCGCAGTCACGGTGGCGTTTGCCGGCTGTTTCAGCTTCAGACGGTCAACCGCCTGCTGGAAACGCTCGCGGTCTTCTGCACGGTCAATGGCATCCGGGCTGGTACCGATAACCGGCACACCTGCGGCTTCGAGCGCGCGCGCCAGTTTCAGCGGCGTCTGGCCGCCGTACTGCACGATCACGCCTTTTGGCTTCTCGATGCGCACGATTTCCAGCACGTCTTCCAGAGTTACCGGTTCGAAGTAGAGACGGTCAGAGGTGTCATAGTCGGTAGAGACCGTTTCCGGGTTACAGTTGACCATGATGGTCTCGTAACCGTCTTCGCGCAGCGCCAGAGAGGCGTGTACGCAGCAGTAGTCAAACTCGATGCCCTGGCCGATACGGTTTGGGCCACCGCCCAGTACCATGATTTTGTCGCGGTCAACAGACGGATTCGCTTCACACTCGTCTTCATACGTGGAGTACATGTAAGCCGTATCGGTCGCGAACTCTGCCGCACAGGTATCAACACGCTTGTAGACCGGGTGCAGGTCATACTGGTCGCGCAGCTTGCGGATTTCCGCTTCACGCACGCCGGCCAGTTTTGCCAGACGCGCGTCGGCAAAGCCTTTGCGTTTCAGCATGCGCAGGAAGTCAGCATCCAGGCCATTGATGCCCAGCTCCGCCACTTTCTCTTCCAGACGCACCAGCTCTTCAATTTGCACCAGGAACCAGCGGTCGATGTTGGTCAGGTTGAACACGCCGTCCACGGACAAGCCTGCGCGGAAGGCGTCGGCGATATACCAGATACGCTCTGCGCCCGCGTCTTTCAGCTCGCGGCGGATTTTGGTCAGTGCTTCCGGGTCGTCCAGGCTCACTTTAGGATCGAAGCCGGTCGCGCCCACTTCGAGGCCGCGCAGCGCTTTCTGCAGGGATTCCTGCTGCGTGCGGCCAATCGCCATCACTTCACCCACAGATTTCATCTGGGTGGTCAGACGGTCGTTCGCGCCAGCGAATTTCTCGAAGTTGAAGCGTGGAATTTTGGTCACAACGTAGTCGATAGACGGTTCGAAGGACGCAGGCGTGCGGCCCCCGGTGATATCGTTCATCAGCTCGTCAAGGGTGTAACCGACCGCCAGTTTCGCCGCCACCTTCGCAATCGGGAAGCCGGTCGCTTTAGAAGCCAGCGCGGAGGAGCGGGACACGCGCGGGTTCATTTCGATAACAATCAGACGGCCGGTTTTCGGGTTCATCGAGAACTGCACGTTAGAACCACCGGTTTCGACGCCGATTTCACGCAGTACCGCCATCGATGCGTTACGCATGATTTGGTACTCTTTGTCGGTCAGCGTTTGCGCTGGCGCAACGGTAATGGAGTCGCCGGTGTGGATACCCATCGCATCGAAGTTTTCGATGGAGCAGACGATGATGCAGTTGTCGTTTTTATCACGCACCACTTCCATCTCGTACTCTTTCCAGCCAATCAGCGATTCATCAATCAGCAGCTCTTTGGTTGGGGAGAGATCCAGGCCGCGCTCGCAAATCTCTTCAAACTCTTCGCGGTTGTAGGCGATACCGCCGCCGGTGCCGCCCATGGTGAAGGAAGGACGGATGATGCACGGATAACCCACTTCAGCCGCAACGGCCAGCGCCTCTTCCATGTTGTGAGCGATACCGGAACGCGCGGTGTCGAGGCCGATTTTTTTCATCGCCACGTCGAAGCGACGACGGTCTTCTGCTTTATCAATCGCGTCGGCGGTCGCACCAATCATGGTCACGCCGAACTCTTCCAGCACGCCCTGACGCTCCAGCTCCAGCGCACAGTTCAGCGCAGTCTGGCCACCCATGGTCGGCAGAACCGCATCCGGACGCTCTTTCTCGATGATTTTACGTACCACTTCCCAGTGAATTGGCTCGATGTAGGTTGCATCCGCCATTTCCGGGTCGGTCATGATGGTCGCCGGGTTAGAGTTCACCAGGATAACGCGGTAACCCTCTTCGCGCAGGGCCTTACACGCCTGTGCACCGGAGTAGTCAAATTCACAGGCCTGACCGATAACAATCGGGCCAGCGCCAAGGATCAGGATGCTTTTTATGTCTGTACGTTTTGGCATGGTCTTCTCGGCTCCTGATTATTTAGCAGTCTTACGGTATTGCTCGATAAGTTCGATGAAGTGATCGAACAGCGGTGCGGCATCGTGCGGCCCCGGGCTGGCTTCCGGGTGTCCCTGGAAGCTGAACGCTGGCTTATCGGTACGATGGATACCCTGCAGGGTGCCATCGAACAGGGATTTGTGCGTCACGCGCAGATTAGCCGGCATTGACGCTTCGTCTACTGCGAAGCCGTGGTTCTGTGCCGTAATCATCACCGTGTTGTTGTCAATGTCTTTCACCGGGTGGTTACCACCGTGGTGACCGAACTTCATCTTAATGGTGTTCGCCCCGCTCGCCAGCGCCAGCAGCTGATGGCCGAGGCAGATGCCGAATACCGGAATATCGGTTTCGAGGAAGGACTTGATGGCATCGATAGCGTAATCGCACGGTGCCGGGTCGCCAGGTCCGTTAGAGAGGAAGATGCCATCCGGGTTCATCTTCAGTACGTCTTCGGCAGAGGTTTTCGCCGGCACCACCGTCAGACGGCAGCCGCGATCAACCAGCATGCGCAGGATATTGCGCTTGGCGCCGAAATCGTAGGCGACCACGTGGAACGGCAGCTCGCTCTCTTTTTTCGCTTCCGGCAGGTCATCTGAAAGCGTCCAGCTACCTTGCGTCCAGCTGTATGCTTCAGTGGTCGTCACTTCTTTCGCCAGGTCCATGCCATTCAGGCCCGGGAAGGCTTTCGCTTTTTCCAGCGCCAGCGCCGCATCGAGGTTGTCCCCTGCGATGATGCAGCCGTTCTGTGCACCCTTCTCGCGCAGCAGACGCGTTAACTTACGGGTATCGATATCGGCAATCGCCACAATGTTATGGCGCTTCAGATAGGAAGAGAGGTCTTCGGTATTGCGGAAGTTGCTGGCAATCAGCGGCAGGTCGCGAATGACCAGGCCTTGCGCATGTACCTGAGAAGATTCTTCGTCAGCAGCATTGGTGCCGACATTGCCGATATGAGGATAAGTAAGAGTAACGATTTGGCGAGAATAGGAAGGATCAGTGAGGATTTCTTGATAACCGGTCATTGAAGTATTGAAAACGACTTCCCCAACCGCCGAACCCGTTGCCCCTATGGCCCGACCGATAAACTGGGTTCCGTCTTCCAGAACCAATAGCGCTGACTTAATCAAAACACCCTCCAGAGAATATTCACTCACTTTATTTGCATATTAATTCACAACCATGTCATAAATCAATGCAAATGTGTTGCCAGCGGATTTTTGGCAAACGGCGGCATTCTGGAGATTTGCCAGGTAAAAGTCAACTCAAAACGGATATTTTAATTATCCTTTTGCAAGCCTGGCGGCCTGAAAAGATGTTAAGCGGCAAAAAGATCAGGTAAATCACGACAGAAAACGCTTGCGTGGCAAGTTTATTGGAATTTCTGGTGCGCAGATAATAAAAAGTGGACCAAACAGTCAAAATTTACATACCAGCAACACAAAATGGATAGATAAAATATACTTTTAGCCAAAAAAGACAAAAATGAACATGGAATGGATAAAATAAAAGGGCAATAAATTATTGCCCTATGCAATCAAAAAGTTACGACTGCAATAACCACATCACGATGGGTAATATCTCTTACAAATTGTTGAGATCGAGCACATCACGCATATCAAAAAGACCATTTTCTTTACCTTTCAGCCACAAAGCGGAGCGAACGGCACCATTCGCAAATGTCATGCGGCTGGATGCTTTATGCGTGATCTCTACACGTTCTCCAATATCGGCGAACATCGCAGTATGTTCCCCGACGATGTCACCCGCACGCACGGTTGCGAAACCAATCGTTCCCGGGACGCGTTCGCCCGTATGGCCTTCGCGGGTATATACCGCGCAGTCTTTTAAATCTTTATCCAGTGCATGCGCAATCGCTTCGCCCATTGCCAGCGCCGTGCCGGAGGGAGCATCGACTTTGTAACGGTGGTGAGCTTCGACAATCTCAATGTCGGTATAATCGCCCATCACTTTTGCGGCCTTCTCCAGCAGCTTAAGCATAACGTTGACGCCCACGCTAAAGTTAGCAGCGAAGACAATAGCAATCTCACGGGACGCATCCTGAATGGCTTGTTTACCGGCTTCATCAAACCCGGTGGTGCCAATCACCATGCCTTTGCCGTGCTGACGGCAAAATGCCAGATGGGTCAGCGTGCCTTCTGGCCGGGTGAAATCGATAAATACATCAAAATCATCTTTCACCGCATCAAGGCTACTCTGAACGGTAACGCCCGTCTTGCCCGCGCCTGCCAGTTCACCGGCATCGGCCCCAACAAGCGATGAACCTTCACGCTCCAGTGCTGCGCCCAGCGCTACGCCATCCATCTGAAGTGCCGCCTGAATGAGCTGGCGACCCATACGTCCACCCGCGCCCGCAATAGCGACACGGATCTGTGCATCATGCATAGTTATTCTCTTACGTTAAAATGATGTAAACCGTTTTCAGATTAACCAGCCTTTGTCAGGCCTGCCAACTGAAAACACCGATAATTAGAATTTAACGTGAAACGGACTCAAATATCAGTAAAAGACATGATTTTGTCGTCACGATAAAGTAGCAGATAAAAAAAAGGCCAGCACAGGAGGTGCTGGCCTTTACTCAGAAGAAGGATTATTCCACTTCGCGTGCATCAATACGCAGCTCTTTCGGAACTTCGAAGACGATGTTTTCTTCGCGGCCTTCCAGCGGAACGGCTTCACCACCACCCAGCTCCTGCAGACGGGTGATCACGTTCTGCACCAGGATATCCGGCGCGGAAGCCCCTGCGGTGACACCGACACAGGCCGCGTTTTTCACCCACGCTTCCTGAATGTCCGTCGCGTCGTCAATCAGAAACGCCGCCTTGCCCATGCGCTGCGCCAGTTCGGCCAGACGGTTGGAGTTAGAGGAGTTTTTCGAGCCGACCACCAGCACCACGTCCGCCTGTTCAGCCAGCGCACGCACCGCTTCCTGGCGGTTAGTGGTTGCGTAGCAGATATCATCTTTACGCGGCCCGACGATTTTCGGGAAACGCTGGCGCAATGCGTCAATCACATCCGACGTATCATCAACTGAAAGCGTGGTCTGCGTCATGAACGACAGACGGGCTTCGTTTTTCACGTTCAGCGTCAGGACATCTTCCGGCGACTCCACCAGATACATCCCCCCTTCCGGGTTGCTGTACTGGCCCATAGTGCCTTCGACTTCCGGATGACCCGCATGACCAATCAGGATCGACTCTTCACCGCGACGGCTGGCGCGCGCCACTTCCATATGCACTTTGGTTACCAACGGACAGGTGGCGTCGAACACCGTCAAATCACGGCTTTTCGCTTCGTTACGTACCGCCTGGGAGACACCGTGTGCGGAGAAAATCAGGATCGCGCCGTCCGGCACTTCGCTGATCTGCTCAATGAAGATTGCACCGCGTTCACGCAGGCTGTCGACCACGTAACGGTTATGTACAACTTCGTGACGCACGTAAATCGGCGCGCCGTAAATCTCCAGCGCGTTTTCAACAATGCTGATAGCGCGGTCTACACCGGCGCAGAAGCCGCGCGGGTTAGCCAACAGGATCTGCATTTCAGGCCTCCAGTACCGGATCGATCTCCAGCACTTCAATATCAAAATGGACGGTGCGCCCGGCAAGCGGATGGTTGAAATCTACGGTGATGGAGTCGCCGTTGATTTCGCGGATCACGCCAGGCATTTCGCTGCCATCCATAGCGGTAAAGAGCATAATCGCCCCGATTTCCGGTTCGCCCGCATCCATAAACTCACGACGAGAGAAGTACTGGATAAGATCCGGGCTTGGCACGCCAAACGCCGCATCCGGCTCCAGCGAAAACGCCTTCTTCTCCCCCTCTTTCAGACCCAGAAGCTGCTGCTCAAGACCTTCAGATAACGACGTATCGCCAAGACGAAACAGGGCTGGTTTGCCGTTATTGCGGGTGGATTCGGCCGTTGAGCCGTCATCCAGTTTCAGCGTGAAGTGAACGAGAACCGCGCTATTGCTTTGTACGGATTTAGACATGCAAATTGCTCGCTTGTTTTGGGTCACCTGTTGCCCGGTGGCGCTGCGCTTACCGGGCCTACGGGAGGCCACAAATTCTGTAGGCCGGGTAAGCGCAGCGCCACCCGGCATTTACAATTAAGCCTGCTCTTTCGCGGCGGGTTTCGGCAAGAAACCTTCCAGCACGATTAACGCCGCACCGATACAAATTGCGCTATCGGCGAGGTTAAAGGTCGCAAAGTGCCAGTCGCCGACGTAGAAGTCGATCATATCGACCACAAAGCCATGCCACAGGCGATCGAACAGGTTACCTAACGCGCCGCCAATGATCAGCGCATAGGCGATGTTATTCAGCTTTTGCGTCGCTTTCGAACGGTACATCAGCACCGCCAGCACCACACAGATACCGATAGCAATACCCGCAAAGAACCAGCGCTGCCAGCCACCGCTGTCAGCAAGGAAGCTAAACGCTGCGCCATAGTTACGCGCATAGTGCAGATTAAGCGACGGGAACAGCGGAACCGTATCCCCCAGAGCAAAGTTCTGGAGGATCAGGAACTTGCTGCCCAGATCAATAATCAGCACCACCACAACCAGCCACAGCCAGCGCAGTCCTGTTGAACAGAGAGTTTTACTCATCAGGCAAACTTACGTTTTTCGCCGTCACCGGCGACGTTGCTTACACAGCGTCCGCAGATGTCTGCGTGTTCCGCCACCTGGCCGACATCGGTGGTGTAGTGCCAGCAGCGCGGGCACTTCTCACCTTCGGCTTTGCTCAGTGCGACTTTCAGTCCTTTAAGCAGTTCGCTCTGCTGAGCATCAGCAGAAGCGTCGGCATAATCCGCAACTTTCGCACCAGAGGTCAACAGGACAAATCGTAATTCATCGCCCAGCGCCGTCAGTTTGGCCGCCAGCTCAGGTTCTGCGTACAGGGTCACTGCCGCTTCCAGAGAACCACCGACTTTCTTGTCAGCACGCGCCTGTTCGATGACCTTGTTCACTTCGCCACGCACTTTCAGCAGCTCGTCCCAGAAGGCATCGTTCATCGCTTCGGTACTGGAGAGATCGAACAGACCTTCGTACCACTCGCCGGTAAAGACATACTTCTCACGCTCACCTGGCAGGTAGCCCCAGATTTCATCCGCGGTGAAGGACATAATTGGCGCCATCCAGCGCACCAGTGCTTCTGCGATGTGATACAGCGCAGTCTGGCAGCTACGACGCGCCACGCTGTCCGCTTTCGCGGTGTACTGGCGATCTTTGATGATGTCGAGGTAGAACGAGCCCATCTCGATGGAGCAGAAGCGCATCAGGCGCTGCACCACTTCATGGAAATCGTAAGACTCATATGCCTTAACGATATCTTCCTGCGCCGCTTTCGCACAGCCTACCGCCCAGCGATCCAGCACCACCATATCTTCCGGTTTCACCATGTCTTTTGCCGGATCGAAACCATTCAGGTTCGCCAGCAGGAAGCGCGCGGTGTTACGGATACGACGATAGCTGTCAGCAGCACGTTTCAGGATCTCATCTGATACCGCCATTTCGCCGGTATAGTCGGTAGATGCCACCCACAGACGCAGAATGTCTGCGCCCAGTTTGTTCATCACGTCCTGCGGAGAAACGGTATTACCGATAGATTTGGACATCTTACGGCCCTGACCATCAACGGTGAAACCGTGGGTCAGTACCTGACGGTAAGGAGCTTTACCTTTCATGGCGGTGGAGATCATCAGAGATGACATGAACCAGCCACGGTGTTGGTCAGAACCTTCCAGATACATATCAGCCGCGTGACCGGCAAACTCAGGGCGCACGTCAACCACGGAGGCGTGAGTAGACCCGGAGTCGAACCACACGTCCAGGGTATCTGGCACTTTCTCGTAGTTGTCCGCGTCAGCGCCCAGGATATCGCGGGCATCGAGATCCCACCACGCCTGAATGCCATCAACTTCAACACGCTTCGCCACTTCTTCCATCAGTTCCAGCGTATTCGGGTGCAGTTCGTGCGTCTCTTTATGCACGAACAGCGACATCGGCACGCCCCAGGTGCGCTGACGGGAGATACACCAGTCAGGACGGTTAGCCACCATGGATTCAATACGCGCCTGGCCCCAGTCCGGGATCCACTGCACGCCTTTGATCTCTTTCAGAGACTGCTCGCGCAGGCCTTTCTGATCCATGCTAACGAACCACTGTGGGGTCGCACGGAAGATGATCGGCGTCTTGTGACGCCAGCAGCACGGGTAGCTGTGCTGCATTTTCTCAACGTGCAACAGCGCGCCGCGCTCACGCAGCATCTCCACGATGATGTCGTTCGCTTTGAAGACGTTGATACCGTCCAGAGATGGATACGTACCAGGCAGGTATGATCCGTCCGGACCAACCGGGTTCGCGATTTCCAGACCATATTTCAGGCTGATGTTGTAGTCGTCAGGACCGTGACCACCGGCGGTATGTACTGCACCGGTACCGGCTTCCAGCGTCACGTGGTCGCCCAGGATCGCCGGAACGTCGAAGTCCAGGAACGGGTGTTTGAAACGCATCAGCTCCAGCGCGTCGCCCTTCACGGTGCCCAGGACAGTGTAGTCGGTGATGTTCGCGCGTTTCAGCACGCTTTCCACCAGATCTTTCGCCAGGATCAGCGCCTGACCGTCAATCTGAACCAGTGCATATTCGAACTCACCGGAGAGGGAGATTGCACGGTTAGCAGGCAGCGTCCATGGGGTGGTGGTCCAGATAACCAGCGAGATCGGGCCGCTTACGCCCGGCAGACCGAATTTACCTTTGATCGCATCCTGATCGACCGCTTCGAAGGCCACGTCGATTGAAGGCGAGGTTTTGTCGTAATACTCAACTTCTGCTTCTGCCAGCGCAGAACGGCAGTCCACGCACCAGTGCACCGGCTTCGCGCCTTTGTGCAGGTGGCCATTGCCGATGATTTTACCCAGCGCACGGATGATGTTGGCTTCGGTTTTGAAGTCCATGGTCAGGTATGGATGCGACCAGTCGCCCAGCACGCCCAGACGAATAAAGTCTGCACGCTGGCCGTCAACCTGAGTGGCCGCGTATTCACGGCATTTCGCACGGAATTCCGCCGCAGTGAATTTCTCACCCGGCTTACCAAATTCCTGCTCAACTTTCAGTTCAATCGGCAGACCGTGGCAGTCCCAACCCGGAACGTAAGGCGAGTCATATCCCGCGAGTCCTTTGGACTTCACGATAATGTCTTTCAGAATCTTGTTTACAGAGTGACCAATATGAATGCTGCCATTCGCATATGGAGGGCCATCATGCAGAATGAAGGTTTTTTTGCCTTTCTTGGCTGCACGGATGATGCCGTACAGGTCATCATCGGTCCAACGCGCCAGCATTCCCGGTTCGCGCTTGGCGAGATCGCCGCGCATCGGGAACCCTGTTTCCGGCAAATTCAGGGTTGATTTATAGTCACTCATCAGATTCTCGGTTCCGTATTTATCACGTAGGCATTTAAGCCGGGTTCAAAGCCCAAAAAACTCGCGGGCCGTTAATTCATCTCGCGCGATTTGCGCTTTTAGTTCATCCAGCGAGGCAAATCGCTGCTCATTGCGTATTTTTTTACGCAGTATGACATCTATATGGCGACCGTAGAGGTCCATTACAACGTCCAGCAGATGCACTTCCAGCTGCTGTCGCACACCGGCGACCGTAGGACGTGTGCCAATATTGGCGACACCGTAAAAAGGTTTCTCGCCCAGTCCAGCCACTTCCACCGCATATACCCCTTTAACCGGGGAGACCTGACGACGCAGCGGTATATTCGCCGTCGGGAAACCTATCGTACGCCCCAGCGCATCGCCATGAACCACACGACCAGAAATGGTAAACGGATGCCCCAGCAAATTATCTGCGGTCTCCAGTTCATCATTGGCCAGCGCCTGACGAACCGCCGTACTGCTGACGCGCACGCCACCTTCGCAAAAGGTCATCGCGCTGGTGACGTCAAAACCATATTCCAGGCCAGCCTTCTGTAATAGCAAGAAATCGCCCTGACGACCAGCGCCAAAGCGGAAATCATCACCCACGGCGAGAAACTGCACGCCAAGGCGCTTGACCAACAGGTCGCTGACGAAATTTTGTGCTGTCAGCGCGGCAAAACGACGATCAAAACGGACACACAATACGTAGTCCACACCGGACTGTGCCAGATAGCGCAACTTCTCGCGCAGGCGAGTAAGTCGGGCAGGCGATTTATCGCCCGCGAACAGTTCCAGCGGCTGCGGCTCGAAAATCATCACTACCACGGGCAGGCCACGTGCCTCCCCTTCTTTACGCAATCCCTGCAACAGCGCCTGATGCCCACGATGCACGCCGTCGAAATTACCAATGGTCAGCACGCACCCGTGGGGGGCTTTGCTGAGATTATGTATGCCGCGTATCAGCTTCATGTCTGGCTCAAAACAGTGAAAATCGCCAAAGTATACCTTGTACAGCGATTAAGGTTAACCGACGATTGTCTGCACAAAACAGAAAGCCGTAATGATTTCATCATGCTGACCTTTCACAGCAAAAAAATCTGCCCGGGAACTGCGATTTTTATGCCGAAAAGCTGTATTCACGAAAGACAAGCTGGTAGAATCCTGCGCCATCACTACGTAACGTAGCGTCGCTAATTAACGGCGCTTATTTGCACAAATCCATTGACAAAAGAAGGCAAAGAGGGCATATTCCTCGGCCTTTGAATTGTCCACATAGATCATATTTGGGAGTTGGACTTGGCTAATATCAAATCAGCTAAGAAACGTGCCGTTCAGTCTGAAAAGGCTCGTAAGCACAACGCAAGCCGTCGCTCTATGATGCGTACTTTCATCAAGAAAGTATACGCAGCAATCGAAGCTGGCGACAAAGCTGCAGCGCAGAACGCATTTAACGAAATGCAACCAATCGTGGATCGTCAGGCTGCTAAAGGTCTGATCCACAAAAACAAAGCAGCGCGTCATAAAGCAAACCTGACCGCGCAGATCAACAAACTGGCTTAATCGCCGCTTGTTGTTGCTTGTTTAAAGAACCCGCTTAACGCGGGTTTTTTTATACCTTCAGTTTGCTGGCGGGGTAAACAGCGCCGAGTAGTCGCGGTTACAGATACGCTGCACCGCCGGGTGTTGAATCATCCTTTCGGCGAAGATGGCGTGGTACTCCTCCATGACGTTATCGACTCTGCCAATCTCGGTAATCTTGTTATCTGAATAGAGATCGTGCATGTACAGCGTCGGCGCAACAAAGATTGCGTTGTGCGCCTCACCAAACGCTTTCATCAGTGCTGCATCATCGAACTCACCCAGGATCTCCACGTTCAGCCCCTGAGAGTTAAACCAGTTCTGCAGCTTACGCCCCAGCATGGAGCGCCTTCCCGGCACCAGCAAGCGGCGTTCTTCCAGACAGGCAGGGAACGGTTTTTCCGGAGGCGGGTTGATGCACCAGAAGCTTACCCCGCATTCACCAATCTTGACCGAAAACAGCCCCTCCTGCTGCGTGGAGTCGATGGGGCAATCCGAGATAATCATATCCAGCTTATGCTGGCTCAACTGCTCCAGCAGCATTTCGTGTGTGGATTCAAAACAGCGCAAATGGATCTGCTCGTCTTCAACCACCGCCGCATCCAGCACGCCGCTCACCAGCCGTTTCGAGAGGGCATCCGCCACGCCCACGTCAAACAGCAAATTAGACTCTTTGCGGTAGTTGACGATATCCAGCATCTCCTGGCTCAGGGTAAACATCTTGTCCGCATAGCGAAAAACCAGTTCACCCAACTCGCTTGGCTCTATGCCACGTCCTTTACGCTTGAACAGCTTGCCTTGCAGGCGTTCTTCCAGAGCCTTGATTTGCCCGGTGATAGTTTGTGGCGTCAGAAAAAGAGCTTCTGCCGCCCCGACCACCGAGCCTTGTTTGTAAACATGCCAGAAGTAATACAGATGGTTGTAATTCAAATGAGACATCGCGTCTTCTCTCCCTGAGTGTATCGGGAGAAGAATGACCTCCTCCCGGTTTTCCGTTATGCCTGGACGACCTGCCCGGACAACTTCACCTTCAATAAGGTATAACCAATAACTGCGGCCAGTAATGAACCGATAAGAATGGCGAGTTTTGCCCAGATAATCAGCTCAGGCGCGTTTGCACCAAACGCCAGCGTCGAGATAAAGATCGACATGGTAAATCCGATACCGCACAGCACGCCGACCGCCATAATCTGACCAAATGTTGTGCCGTTCGGCAACGATGCCAGCTTAAGCTTCAGCGCCAGCCAGCAGAACAGGCTGATCCCCAGCGGTTTACCAATAAACAGCCCGGCAATAATACCCAGCGGCAGCACGGAAGTGAGCCCCTCCAGCGTAACCCCTCCCAGGGAAACGCCCGCGTTGGCAAACGCAAACAGCGGCAGGATCATAAAGGCGACCCACGGGTGCAGCACATGCTCCAGTTGTTTGGCGGGTGATTTACCCTCCTGCGGCTTAAGCGGCACAAAGAAGCCGACGATCACCCCGGCCAGCGTGGCATGGACACCCGATTTCAGCACCGCCGTCCACAACACCATCCCCACAAGGATGTAAATTCCAATGCGACGGACATTGAAAATGTTCAACAGCGCCAGGACAGCAATCGCCCCTGCTGCCACGCTCAGCGACAGAATCGACAGATCGCTGGTGTAGAACAGCGCGATAATGACGATAGCCCCCAGGTCATCAATGATCGCCAGCGCCATCAGGAAGATTTTCAGTGCAACCGGAACCCGGCTCCCGAGCAACGCTAAAACGCCAAGCGCAAACGCGATATCCGTTGCCGCCGGGATCGCCCACCCGTCACGCGCAACAGGATCCTGCCAGGCAAACGCGAGGAAGAGCAGCGCCGGAACGACCATCCCGCCAATGGCGGCGATCACCGGAAATGCTGCGCGCTGGCGGCTGGCTAACGAGCCCATCACCAGCTCACGTTTCACCTCAAGCCCCACCAGCAGGAAGAACACCGCCATCAGCGCATCGTTGATCCACAGCAGCATGTTCTTGTTAATTTCCAGCGCGCCGACCTTAAGCTCGACGGGCGTTTCCAGAAATGCGTGATAGAGATCGCGCGTCATGCCCATGTTGGCGAGCAGCATCGCGGCCGCAGCAGCAATAATCAGGATCACGCCGCCGGATGCTTCACTGCTAAAGAAACGGTGTAGTAATTTCACGTTAATTCTCTCTTTTACAACAATACCTCGATAAAACCATAATATCAGCGCAAACAAATCGGTAAAAACAGATTAATATTGAATATATACTCAGTTTAACCGAGCTTTCGAACAAGAAACAAAAAACCCGGAATCGCTTCCGGGTTTTTAAAGGATAGTTACCAGCTAACGATTTAGCGGGTCAAATCATCGAAGAATTTTTTGACGCCATCGAAGAAGCTTTTGGAGCGTGGGCTGTTTTTCTCACCCGTCGGGCCGCCAAAGCTTTCCTGCAGCTCTTTTAACAGCTGCTTCTGCTTGTCGTTCAGGCCAACCGGGGTTTCAACCACCACGCGGCACAGCAGGTCGCCCTGCGCACCACCGCGAACGGATTTCACGCCTTTACCGCGCATGCGGAACAGCTTACCGGTCTGCGTTTCGCCTGGGATTTTCAGGTTCACGCGCCCATCCAGTGTAGGCACTTCAATTTCGCCACCGAGCGCTGCCATAGCAAAGTTGATCGGGACTTCACAGTAGAGGTTGTTGCCTTCACGCTCAAAGATAGCGTGCTGTTTCACCTGCACCTGAACGTACAGATCGCCTGCTGGTGCGCCGTGCTCACCTGCTTCGCCTTCACCTGCCAGACGGATGCGGTCACCCGTATCTACGCCAGCCGGGATTTTAACGGACAGGGTTTTGGTTTTCTCAACGCGACCGTGGCCGTGGCATTTGGTGCATGGATCTTTAATCAGCGTCCCACGACCATGACAGTGCGGACACGCCTGCTGGACGGCGAAGAAGCCCTGACGCATCTGCACCTGACCGGAACCGTGACAGGTTGGACAGGTTTGTGGCTGCGTACCCGCTTTCGCACCGCTGCCATGGCAAACGTCACACTCTTCCAGCGTCGGGATACGGATCTCTTTGGTGACACCGCGAACGGCCTCTTCCAGCGTCAGCTCCATGTTGTAGCGCAGATCCGCACCACGCGCTGCGCGTTGACGACCGCGGCCACCACCGAAGATATCGCCGAAAACATCGCCAAAGATATCGCTGAAATCAGCGCCGCCGCCAAAGCCGCCGCCACCGAATCCACCGCCACCCATGCCGCCCTGTTCAAAGGCTGCGTGACCGTACTGGTCATAGGCCGCACGTTTTTGTGCATCGGTCAGGACTTCGTAGGCTTCTTTGATCTCTTTAAATTTAGCTTCAGCCTCTTTGTCACCCTGGTTGCGATCCGGGTGGAATTTCATGGCCAGGCGCTTATACGCCTTTTTGATTTCACGCTCTTCCGCAGTTTTCGGAACGCCTAAAATCTCGTAATAGTCTTGCTTTGCCATTGGTTTTTTTAAGCCCCTTAACATGCGAGCACGGGCGTGGAGAGTTCTCCTACGCCCGTGCCGATTAATTACCCTGCATCAGGGCGATTATTTTTTGTCTTTAACTTCTTCGAACTCAGCGTCGACAACGTCGTCGTCTTTCGCGTTGTTCGCTGAAGCGTCAGCGCCTGCCTGCTGCTGGGCATGCTGCTGCTGAGCGATTTCCATCAGCTTCTGAGAAGCCTGTGCCAGCTCCTGCATCTTCGCTTCGATATCCGCTTTGTCTTCGCCTTTCAGAGACGTTTCCAGCGCGCTCAGTGCAGCTTCGATAGCAGTTTTGTCTTCCGCTGGCAGTTTATCGCCTGCTTCTTCAACCTGCTTACGAGTGCTGTGCAGCAGATGGTCACCCTGGTTACGGGTCTGAACCAGTTCTTCGAACTTACGGTCAGATTCCGCGTTGGCTTCCGCTTCACGAACCATTTTCTGGATCTCTTCCTCGTTCAGACCGGAAGAGGCCTTAATGGTGATCTTCTGCTCTTTACCGCTGTTTTTGTCTTTCGCGGAAACGTGCAGAATACCGTCAGCATCGATATCGAAGGTCACTTCGATCTGCGGCATGCCGCGTGGTGCCGGGTTAATACCATCCAGGTTGAACTGACCCAGAGATTTGTTATCAGACGCACGCTTACGCTCACCCTGCAGCACATGGATGGTTACCGCAGACTGGTTATCTTCAGCGGTAGAGAACACCTGGCTGTGCTTGGTTGGGATGGTGGTGTTTTTGCTGATCAGCGCCGTCATTACGCCACCCATGGTCTCGATACCCAGAGACAGTGGGGTAACGTCCAGCAGCAGAACGTCTTTAACATCACCGGTCAGCACGCCGCCCTGAACCGCAGCACCAATTGCCACTGCTTCATCCGGGTTAACGTCTTTACGTGGTTCTTTACCAAAGAATTCAGCCACTTTCTTCTGAACCATTGGCATACGGGTCTGGCCACCAACGAGGATAACGTCGTTGATATCAGACACGGACAGGCCAGCATCCTGCAGTGCAACTTTCAGTGGCTCGATAGAACGGTTCACCAGGTCTTCTACCAGGCTTTCCAGTTTCGCACGGGTCACTTTGATGTTCATGTGCTTAGGACCAGTCGCGTCTGCAGTAATGTACGGCAGGTTCACGTCGGTCTGCTGAGCGGAAGAGAGTTCGATCTTCGCTTTCTCAGCGGCTTCTTTCAGGCGCTGCATAGCCAGCGGGTCGTTACGCAGGTCAATGCCCTGATCTTTCTTAAATTCGTCAACGAGATAGTTGATCAGACGGGTATCGAAGTCTTCACCACCCAGGTGCGTATCACCGTTGGTTGCCAGAACTTCGAAGGTTTTTTCGCCGTCTACTTCGTCAATTTCGATAATAGAGATATCGAAGGTACCACCACCCAGGTCGTAAACCGCGATAGTACGGTTGCCAACTTCTTTATCCAGACCGTAAGCCAGAGCAGCAGCGGTTGGTTCGTTGATGATACGTTTTACTTCCAGACCTGCGATACGGCCAGCATCTTTGGTTGCCTGACGCTGAGCATCGTTGAAGTACGCAGGAACGGTGATAACAGCTTCAGTTACCGGCTCACCCAGGTAATCTTCTGCGGTTTTCTTCATTTTTTTCAGCACTTCTGCAGAGATCTGAGGTGGTGCTGTTTTGGTGCCTTTCACATCAAGCCATGCATCGCCGTTATCTGCTGCGATGATTTTGTAAGGCATGATAGAAACGTCACGCTGAACTTCTTCGTCCTGGAAGCGGCGGCCAATCAGGCGTTTAATCGCAAACAGGGTGTTTTGCGGGTTCGTCACTGCCTGACGTTTAGCCGGCTGACCAACCAGAGTTTCACCATCCTGGGTATAGGCAATGATAGAAGGCGTGGTGCGATCGCCCTCGGCGTTCTCCAGCACACGTGCAGTAGTGCCATCCATAATCGCTACACAAGAGTTGGTAGTACCCAGGTCGATACCAATAATTTTACCCATCTAAACGTCTCCACTAAAAATTCAGTCAACATGTGGTTGTGTACCTGTAATAAGGGCAGAACGTGCTTTTTCAACTGCCCACATTTGATTTTTTTCAGGTCCACACACTGCGGTTGCTTACAAGATGGGGTCGCAACGTCATCCATCAAGGGGGGAAGGATAAAAAAAATTTTAATTTCACCCTGACGAGATCATAGACGGCATCGTTTGCGCCCATTATGATGCCGCGCCCCTTCAGGGAGTACTGTCGCGGGTTTAACCATTTCACCATATTAATGATGATTTTTTTGAGGACTTATGGGCAACACTAAGTTGGCTAATCCGGCTCCGCTGGGCCTGATGGGTTTTGGCATGACCACCATTCTGCTGAACCTGCACAACATCGGGATGTTCCCGATGGACGGCATTATCCTGGCGATGGGCATTTTTTACGGCGGTATCGCGCAAATCTTCGCGGGCCTGCTGGAATATAAGAAAGGCAATACCTTCGGCTTAACCGCCTTTACCTCTTACGGTTCCTTCTGGCTGACCCTGGTCGCCATTCTGCTTATGCCTAAAATGGGCCTGGCAGAGGCGGCAAACGCCCATTTCCTGGGCGTTTACCTGGGCCTGTGGGGTGTCTTCACCCTGTTCATGTTCTTCGGCACCCTCAAGGGTAACCGCGCACTGCAGTTTGTCTTCCTGAGCCTGACCGTGCTGTTCGCCCTGCTGGCGATTGGTCATCTGGTGGACAACGAAGGCATCGTTCACGTTGCAGGCTGGATTGGTCTGGTTTGCGGCGCAAGCGCTATCTACCTGGCAATGGGTGAAGTGCTGAACGAGCAGTTTGACCGCACCATTTTACCGATTGGTGAAAAACACTGATCCCTCTGTCGTGTCCGCCTCGCGGGCACGACATTCTCCCATCTGGCGAAGCCAAATCCCCAACACCAGCCCCATCAGCGACAACGCCAGCACATACCAGGCAGGTGCCAGCGGTGACACGCCCATCAATACCGTAACCGCAATCGGCGTCAGTCCACCGAAGATGGCATATGAAACATTGTATGAGAATGAGATCCCGGTGAAGCGGACTTCTGGCGGGAAGGCCCGAACCATCACATAAGGCACCGCCCCCACCACGCCAACGCACAGCCCTACCACGCCGTATAAAAGGAACAGCTGTTCAGGATGACTACCGGCCAGATGGTAAAACGCCCAGCTTGAGCCCGCCAGTAACAGGCTGCCAACGATAAAGGTTACGCTGGCACCGAAACGATCCGCAGCCAGCCCGGCGGCCAGGCAGCCGAAGCAGAGCATAACCGTGGCGATACTGTTCGCCTGTAAGGTCACCGCCGGGGCAAAGCCGTACTGCTTTTGCAGCCAGACCGGCGACATCAAAATCACCACCACAATGCCTGCCGAGAGCAACCAGGTAAGCAGCATCGACACCACCACCGCTTTTTTATGACGCACCACGACGGCTTTAACGGGCAACTCCTGTGCCAGCGCTTTGCGCTGCTGCATTTCGAGGAAAATCGGTGTCTCCTGGAGCCAACGGCGCAGGTACATCGCCACCAGGCCAAACGCCCCGCCCAGCAGGAACGGCAGACGCCAGCCCCAGTCGTGTACGGCCTGTTGCGTCATGCTGGTATTCACAATTGTCGCGACCACGGAACCGAGCAAAATCCCCACCGTTAGCCCCGCGGTTAAGGTTCCGCAGGCGATACCAATGCGGCGCGCCGGAACATGCTCCGCGACAAACACCCACGCCCCCGGCACTTCACCGCCGATGGCCGCCCCCTGAAGAATACGCATCAGCAGCAACAATAACGGGGCGAGAATGCCCATCGAGGCGTAGGTTGGCAGCAGACCAATGGCCAACGTCGGCACGGCCATCAGCAGGATACTGAGGGTAAACATCTTTTTGCGCCCGACAAGATCGCCAAAGTGCGCCATCACAATCCCACCAAGAGGACGCGCCAGATACCCGGCAGCAAAAATACCGAAGGTTTGCACCTGACGCAGCCATTCCGGGATATCCGCCGGGAAGAACAACTCCCCCACCACAGCGGCAAAGAAAACAAAGATGATGAAATCGTAAAACTCCAGCGCGCCGCCCAGGGCCGCGAGCGTAAGAGTTTTGTAGTCCTGTCGATTCAGAGGTCGGGTGTTATGTGACATAGCGAACCATTTAGCGTGTGTTGTGGAATTATTATTACAGCTATCGTAAAGAAAAAATTACTATACCGTAAAACTTTTAGCACACCACAGCAGCTTCAGCTAATGTCACATAATGATTATTTTCAGGAGATTGTTTCGCGGCGTGCGCTTTTAGGACGAAATGCTGCTACTACTTTGTCGTCGGTTTCGACATACGGCCCGTCCAGCAGCTGTATACAATACGGTACACTTGCAAAGATCCCATGGACGATCACGCTGCCGTCATCCGCTTTTAACCCTTCCAGCGTCTCTTTGATCGACTTAGGCTGGCCCGGCAGATTCAGGATCAGCGCCTGCTTGCGAATCACCCCCACCTGACGGGAGAGGATCGCCGTTGGAACAAAGTGCAGGCTAATCTGGCGCATCTGTTCACCGAAGCCCGGCATTTCACGGTCAGCTATAGCAAGCGTAGCATCTGGTGTCACATCACGACGTGCAGGACCGGTTCCGCCGGTGGTCAGCACCAGGTGGCAGCTCATCTCATCCACCAGCTCACACAACGTCTGCTCAATGATCGGCTGTTCGTCCGGGATCAGGCGGGTCTGGATTTCAAACGGGGTGGTCAGCGCGCTACCCAGCCACTCTTCAAGAGCAGGGATGCCTTTATCCTGATAAACACCGCTTGAGGCGCGGTCAGAAATCGACACTAAGCCGATGCGTAAGGTATTCATATCCATTCCATTCAAAAAGTACTGATTAAAGGGAATGATACACGCAGAGGGGAATTTCAGACAGAGTACGAAAGAAGTCGCGTGACCGGGAGCCCGGTCACGCAGAATGATTACAGCAGATCGCCGATCATTTTTTCCAGTTTTTCCTGGTCAATAGCAAACTTACGGATACCGTCAGCCAGTTTGTCTACCGCCATTGGATCCTGGTTGTGCTGCCACAGGAACTCGGATTCAGTGATACGCTCTGGACGCGCTTTCACTTCACCGGTGTAAGACAGTTTACGCTCGATGGTACCTTCGCTCTCAGCCAGCTCTTTCAGCAGCGCTGGTGCGATGGTCAGGCGGTCACAGCCAGCCAGTTCGATGATTTCGCCGACGTTACGGAAGCTTGCGCCCATAACAACGGTCTCATAACCGTGCTGTTTGTAGTATTCGTAGATTTCAGTCACGGAAATCACGCCTGGATCTTCAGACGCGGCGTACTCTTTTTTGTCGGTATTGGCTTTGTACCAGTCCAGAATACGACCCACGAACGGAGAAATCAGGTATACGCCCGCTTCCGCACATGCACGCGCCTGCGCGAAGGAGAACAGCAGCGTCAGGTTACAGTTAATACCGTCTTTTTCCAGCTGTTCAGCAGCGCGGATACCCTGCCAGGTAGATGCCAGTTTGATCAGGATACGGTCATTGCTGATACCCGCATCGTTATACATTTTGATCAGACGTTTGGCTTTCGCGATAGACGCTTCGGTGTCGTAGGAGAGACGCGCATCCACTTCGGTAGAGATGCGGCCAGGAACCAGTTTAAGGATCTCCAGACCGATGTTCACTGCCAGTTTATCAGTGGCATCCACAACCTGCTGCGCGCGGTCGTTGCTCTGTGCTTTCGCCCAGGTCACAGCGTCGTCAATCAGTTTGCGATACTCAGGGATCTGCGCGGCGTTAAGGATCAGAGAAGGGTTAGTTGTGGCATCCTGCGGCTGGTACAGCTTCATTGCCGCGATATCTCCGGTGTCAGCTACGACAGTGGTGAACTGACGAAGGGAGGTCAATTTATCCGTCATGATAGTGTTTCTCTTTTAACGTGCCCTGGATAATTCACGCTACCGACAGCATGCCTGCAGCGGAAAAATGACAGGTTTACTTGTTAGGGGGATGTAACCGGTCTGCCCTGATGATAACACGCCAGAGGGGTAGCGCAACCGCAGACAGTGCGCTTAGCCAATGTATGATAAACTCGGAATATTAAGAGGCAGCTACGTAACAGTACGCCCAATATGTGGTAGCGCTTACATCCTTACCCTGGCATCAACATGAGGGACGTTAATGCCTGATTTCTTTTTCTTTATTAACGAAGTGCTCTGGGGTTCGATAATGATATACCTGCTTCTGGCAGCAGGTATATGGTTTACGTTACGCAGCGGTTTTATCCAGTTTCGTTATATCCGCAAATTTGGCAGAAGTCTGAAAAACAGCGTCACGCCACAACCCGGTGGATTAACCTCGTTCCAGGCGCTGTGCACCAGCCTTGCGGCAAGGCTTGGCAGCGGTAACCTGGCGGGGGTCGCGCTGGCTATCAGCGCCGGTGGGCCGGGGGCGGTTTTCTGGATGTGGGTGACGGCAATTATCGGCATGGCAACGTCCTTTGCCGAATGCTCTCTCGCCCAGCTCTACAAAGAAAAAGATCATCATGGCCAGTTTCGCGGTGGCCCAGCCTGGTACATGGCGCGCGGCTTAGGGATGCGCTGGATGGGCGTGCTGTTCTCAGTTTTCTTACTCGTCGCCTATGGCCTGATTTTCAACACCGTCCAGGCAAATTCTGTCGCCCATGCCCTACGCTATGCCTTCGCCTGTCCGGAATGGCTCACCGGCGCGGGGTTAGCCCTCTGCATACTGCTGACCATCTCTACCGGTCTTAAGGGTACAGCCCGCCTGATGCAGTGGCTGGTTCCCGTTATGGCCTTGCTCTGGGTTGCGGCCAGTCTGCTGGTCGCTGCGTTGCATATCGACCAGGTGCCGGATGTGATTGCGACCATTTTCAGCAGCGCCTTTGGCTGGCGTGAAGCGGCTTCGGGTGCGCTGGGCTATACCTTTAGCCAGGCGCTGATGGCGGGTTTTCAACGCGGTATGTTCTCTAACGAAGCCGGAATGGGGTCTACCCCCAATGCCGCGGCGGCGGCCGCTTCCTGGCCCCCTCACCCGGCCGCGCAAGGCATTGTGCAAATGATTGGCGTCTTCACGGACACGATTATTATCTGCTCCTCCAGCGCCATGATCTTGCTGCTGGCAGGCCCAATCTCTCACTCAACGGAAGCCGGCGGGATACAGCTTCTTCAGCAGGCGCTGGTGAACCTTACCGGTGGCTGGGGAGCGGGATTTGTTTCGCTCATTCTGCTGTTGTTCGCCTTCAGCTCAATGGTCGTCAATTACCTTTACGCCGAGAACAACCTCATTTTCCTGAAGCTCAACTCTCGCCCCATGCTCAACCTGTTGCGTCTGGGCATGTTACTGATGGTCATCGTGGGTTCTCTGCTCAGCATGCCGGTGGTCTGGCAACTGGCGGATGTGATTATGGCGCTGATGGCGATCACCAACCTGACGGCGATTTTGCTGCTCTCGCCCGTAGTCACCCTCATCGCCCGGGATTACCTTCGCCAGCGCAAGCTGGGGGTTCCGCCGGTATTTGACGCCTCGCGCTATCCCGAAATCAAATCGCAGATTGCGCCCGGCACGTGGGATGATTTGCCGCGGCAATAACAGCTATCGATCAATTCAGGGCGATTTTTTGCTAAAGTCGCCTTAAATTTCCTGCAAGGACTGGATATGCTGATTCTGATTTCACCTGCAAAAACGCTCGACTACCAGAGCCCGCTCGCGACCGAGCGTTATACCCAGCCTGAACTGCTGGACTACTCGCAACAGTTGATTCACGAGGCGCGTAAGCTCTCCGCGCCGCAAATCGCCTCTCTGATGAGCATCAGTGATAAGCTCGCCGATCTCAACGCGACCCGCTTCCATGAGTGGCATCCTGACTTTACTCCTGCGAATGCGCGCCAGGCGCTTCTGGCCTTCAAGGGCGATGTCTATACCGGCCTGCAGGCAGAAGAGTTCAGCGAAGCCGATTTCGATTTTGCCCAGCAGCATCTGCGTATGCTTTCAGGCCTGTACGGCGTGCTGCGCCCGCTGGATCTGATGCAGCCCTATCGTCTGGAGATGGGCATCCGCCTGGAAAACGCCAAAGGCAAAGATCTGTACCATTTCTGGGGCGACATTATCACCGATAAGCTGAACGCAGCCCTGCACGCGCAGGGGGATAACGTGGTGATTAACCTCGCCTCCGATGAATACTTCAAATCGGTGAAGCCGAAGAAGCTCGATGCGGAAATTATTAAACCGGTCTTCCTTGATGAGAAAAACGGCAAGTTCAAGGTCATCAGCTTCTATGCCAAAAAAGCGCGTGGCCTGATGAGCCGCTACATCATACAAAACCGCCTGACGAAGCCAGAGCAGCTCACCGGATTCAACAGCGAGGGGTATTTCTTTGACGAGGAAGCGTCAGGGAAAGGGGAACTGGTATTTAAGCGTCACGAACAGTAAAAAAAACAACCCCGCCTGCTGGCGGGGTTTGTATTAGTGATGCTTCCAGTCCGGGCCTGGTCGGTGATCGTCGTGGCGGTGGTCATGACGATCGTCACGATCGCGATGCTCATCATGTGGACGCCAGTGGTTATCGCGCCACTCATAATGCGCCTTCCACCAGTCATGGTCGCGCCAGCGGCCACCGTCCCAGTAATGGCCGTTATTATCCCGATCGCCAATCTGCAGTTTGACCGCCGGAACCAGGGTGATTTCGGATGCCTGTACCGCCATGGGAGCGACCAGCATCAGTGAAAGCGCAATCAGCGCAGGTTTCAGTTTAGACATCGGT
The DNA here is from genome assembly GCF_001463365.1 of Enterobacter sp. 50793107. Taxonomy (NCBI): domain Bacteria; kingdom Pseudomonadati; phylum Pseudomonadota; class Gammaproteobacteria; order Enterobacterales; family Enterobacteriaceae; genus Enterobacter; species Enterobacter sp. 50793107. The sequence goes on from NZ_LNII01000050.1 coordinate 132,079, forward strand.
GACTCCTTATGATTCTTGCCCAACGTGGGCCGATGTAAGGAGAGTACGTGAGGGGAACCGGGGATGTTATTCTCTGCAATCCTAAACGCTAAGTGACCGCATTTATTGGGAATTTCTGCTTTTTCCCTGCTATTTTTCTCCTTATTTTCTTCACAAAAAAGCCGGGTGATGCTTCGCTTACCCGGCCTACGATTGAGATTGTTGCAGGCCCGGTAAGCGCAGCGCCACCGGGCAAAAAATCACGCTCGAGTCATCATCAGCTTACGCAGCGCGGCAAAATCCGCCGGCAGCTCATGAGAGAGCAGCGGTAGGTCAGCGCGATCCGCCAGCTCTTTCGGCAGCGGCAGCGTTTCACCCAGAATCTCTTCCACGCTCTCTTTGAATTTTGCCGGATGCGCCGTCCCCAGGAACAGGCCATACTCGCCAGGATTAAGCTGGTCGCGCAGCGCACGGTAAGCAATCGCCGCATGCGGTTCAGAGGTATACCCCACCGCTTTCAGCTCACGCATGGTGCTTTTGGTGGTTTCATCGGTGACCGCCGCATAGCCCAGCTCGCCCAGACGCCACACTTTACGGCGGAACAGCTCTTCCACGCGCGGCCAGTTGTTTGGCTGTGACACGTCCATCGCGTTAGAGAGCGTCGCCTGGGTCGCGTTCGGCGCCCATTTACCGTCTTTCAGGAAGCGTGGCACGGTGTCGTTGGCGTTGGTCGCCGCAATAAAGCGTTTCACCGGCAGCCCGATGGATTTCGCCAGCAGGCCCGCGGTCAGGTCGCCAAAGTTTCCGCTCGGTACCGAAACCACCAGCTGATTACGCGCCTCTTGCGGCAGTTGGGCAACCGCTTCGAAGTAGTAGCAAATCTGCGCCAGCAGGCGGCTGATGTTAATGGAGTTAGCAGAGTTGAGCCCCAGCGCGGCTTTCAGCTCTTCATCATCGAAGGCCTGTTTCACCAGTGCCTGACAGGCATCGAAGTCGCCATCTACCGCCACGGTTTCAATGTTGCCGCCGAGGGTGCAGAACAGTTTTTCCTGGAGCGGGCTGATCTTGCCTTTCGGATAGAGGATCACCACGCGGACATTCTTCAGACCGTAAAAAGCATGCGCCACGGCGGCACCGGTATCCCCGGAGGTGGCGGTCAGAATGGTGACCGGCTTGTCGCCGCTGATGTGGGTAAGCATCTGCGCCATAAAACGGCCGCCGAAGTCTTTAAACGCCAGCGTTGGGCCGTGGAACAGCTCCAGACAGCCCACATCCGGCTCAACCTGCTGAACCGGTGCCGGGAAGGCGAACGCCGCACGTACGCGCTCTTCCAGCAACTCCTGCGGGATTTCGTCGCCGATAAACGCAGACAAAATTTTTGTGCTGCGAGTGACAAAGTCCTGCTTCAGCAGCTCATCAATGTCGGTCAGCGGGAATTCAGGGAGATCGTGAGGGAAGAACAGCCCCTGATTTTTGCCCAGTCCCTGAGTCACCGCCTGCGCGAAGCTGACCTGCTCGTTATGATCTTTCAGATTGTAGAGTTTCATTCGTTATCCCAGTACTCGTGCGCCAGCCGTGTCCAGACGGCAAATATGAACAAAGCCTTCCTGATTTTGCAGGTAGTGTTTAGAGAGCCAGTCCGCCACGCGCTGCGCGGTGTCTGGCTTATCGCACAGGGCGAACAGCGTCGGGCCGGAGCCGGAGATGCCGCACGCCTGCGCGCCAATATCAAGCGATGCCAGTCGCGCCTCATTAAAGCCAGGCAGCAACTTCGTACGATACGGTTCGGCAATCACATCTTTCATCAATTTCGCCGCCAGCTGTGGCTGACGGGTATAACAGGCGTGAATAAAGCCTGCCAGATGACGCCCGTGGGCGATGCAGTCCTGACGGCGATACTGCGCAGGCAGGATCGCCCGCGCTTCCGCAGTAGACACTTTGATACCCGGGTAGGCCAGGACCCACAGCCACTCATCAAACCCTGGCACCTGCTGGCTGATGATGCCATTTTCTTCGATCATCAACTGCATACCGCCGAGGAAACACGGCGCGACGTTATCGTAGTGGATACTGCCAGAGATGCGGCCTTCCAGCTCACCCATTAACCCCAGCAGACGGCTATTGTTCAGGGGTTTGCCGCAGTGCTCATTCATCGCCACCAGCGCGGCCACAACAGAGCAGGCACTTGACCCCAGGCCAGAGCCAATCGGCATACTTTTTTCCAGCGTCATGGCGACCGGCACGTTTTTCCCGATCTCCTGACAGAAGCGCTCCCAGCACTGATAGACAATATTCTCGCGCGGTTCGGACGGCAGCTTGCTGGCAAAACGTCCCACGTTATTCAGGCTGAAGCTTTCTGCTGCTTCCACCGTGACCGTATCGCCCAATAGTGAACCGTCCACCGGCGTCACCGCCGCACCCAGCACATCAAACCCGACGCTCATATTGGCGCTGGAAGCCGGGGCATAAACTTTGACCATGTTAAACTCCTAACTTCCATGACAGGGTACGCAGCAGATCGGCAAACACACCCGCCGCCGTAACATCGTTCCCTGCGCCATAGCCGCGAAGCACCAGCGGCAATGGCTGATAATAGTGGCTGTAAAACGCCAGGGCGTTTTCGCCGTTTTTGACTTTGTACAGCGGATCGTTGCCATCGACTTCGGCAATCTTCACCCGGCACACGCCATCTTCTTCAATGTTGCCAACATAGCGCAATACCTTACCTTCATCACGGGCTTTCGCCACGCGTGCGGCAAAAGCGTCATCCAGCTGCGGTAAATTATCCATAAAGGCGCTGACGTCACCGCTGCTGTCAAATTCAGCCGGCAGCACGGGTTCTATCACGATATCGGAAAGCTCCAGTTCACGGCCCGTTTCGCGCGCCAGAATAAGCAGTTTGCGCGCCACGTCCATACCGGAGAGATCGTCACGCGGATCCGGCTCGGTGTAGCCCAGTTCACGCGCGGCGCGGGTTGCTTCTGAGAGGCTCATCCCTTCATCCAGCTTACCGAAAATAAAGGACAGCGAGCCGGAGAGAATGCCGGAGAAACGTTGCAGTTCGTCGCCCGCGTTCAGCAGGTTCTGCAGGTTTTCGATAACCGGCAGGCCCGCCCCCACATTGGTGTCGTACAGGAACTTGCGACGCGATTTGCTCGCCGCCAGACGCAGCTGGTGATAGTAATCCATCGACGAGGTGTTGGCCTTTTTGTTCGGCGTGACCACGTGGAAGCCTTCGCGCAGGAAGTCCGCGTACTGATCGGCAACCGCCTGGTTCGACGTACAATCGACAATCACCGGGTTCAGCAGGTGATACTCTTTCACCAGACGGATCAGACGCCCAAGGTTGAACGGCTCTTTTGCCTCGTTCAACTCGGCCTGCCAGTTTTCCAGGTTCAGCCCGTGAACGTTGGTCAACAGCGCTTTTGAGTTGGCGATCCCGCAGACGCGCAGATCGATATGCTTCTTCTTCAGCCACTCCTGCTGACGCTTCACCTGCTCCAGCAGCGCACCGCCAACACCGCCCACGCCAATCAGGAACAGCTCAATCACCTGATCGGTGTTGAACAGCATCTGATGAACCACGCGTACGCCGGTAGTCGCGTCATCGTTATCAACCACCACCGAAATAGAACGCTCGGATGAGCCCTGGGCAATCGCCACGATATTAATATTGGCGCGCGCCAGCGCGGCAAAGAACTTGGCGGAGATACCGCGCAGCGTGCGCATACCGTCGCCAACCACGGAGATAACCGCAAGACGTTCTTGAATGGATAATGGCTCCAGCAGCTCTTCTTTCAGCTCCAGATAGAACTCTTCTTCCAGCGCACGACGGGCGCGCAGACAGTCACCCTGCGGCACGCAGAAGCTGATGCTGTATTCCGATGAGGACTGGGTGATCAGCACCACAGAGATCCCATTGCGTGACATTGCGGCAAACACGCGCGCCGCCATGCCAACCATCCCTTTCATACCAGGCCCGGAGACGCTGAACATTGCCATGTTGTTGAGGTTAGAGATACCTTTCACCGGCAGGCCATCTTCGTCGGTGCTGGCGCCAATCAGCGTGCCAGGCGCTTGCGGGTTACCGGTATTTTTAATCAGGCAAGGGATCTGGAACTGGGCAATGGGGGAGATGGTACGAGGGTGAAGCACTTTCGCGCCGAAGTAGGAAAGCTCCATCGCCTCCTGGTAAGACATCGACTTCAGCAGCCTGGCGTCCGGTACCTGGCGCGGGTCGCAGGTGTATACGCCGTCAACGTCAGTCCAGATCTCGCAACAGTCCGCGCGTAAACAGGCGGCCAGCACAGCAGCAGAGTAATCAGAGCCGTTACGGCCCAGCACCACCAGTTCACCCTTTTCATTGCCGGCGGTGAAGCCCGCCATCAGGATTATATGGACAGAAGGAATTTTGCTCGCAGCGATGCGGCGGGTTGATTCAGCAATATCAACGGTGGATTCGAGGTAGTGGCCCACCGCCAGCAGTTTTTCAACCGGATCAATCACCGTGACGTGATGCCCGCGCGCTTCCAGCAGGCCCGCCATGATGGCGATAGAGAGTTTCTCACCGCGGCAAATCAACGCCGCGTTGATGCTGTCCGGGCACTGACCCAGCAGGCTGATACCGTGCAGCACATGTTTAATCTGGGCAAATTCTTGTTCTACGAAGGCTTTCAGCTGTACGAGCGGGAAACCTGGCTGTGCCTCCGCCAGCCCCTGCAGCAGCTCGGCGAAGATACGCTCGGCATCGCTAATGTTCGGAAGTGCATCCTGACCGCCAATGGTCTTTTCAATCATCGCCACCAGGTGGTTAGTGATTTTTGCCGGCGCAGAGAGAACGGTCGCGACCTGTCCCTGCCTGGCGTTGCTCTCCAGGATATCGGCAACACGCAGAAAGCGTTCTGCATTTGCCACTGATGTACCGCCGAACTTCAACACTCGCATGGTTCTACCTCGTTTCCTTTAGCCGAAAAAAAAGCCCGCACTGTTCAGGTGCGGGCTTTTTTCTGTTTTTCCTGTACGCGTCAGCCCGCATCGTTACCTGTGGTAATGATGATGGTTGTGGTAATGGTGGTGATGCTGATGCGTTTCATGGATGTTGTGTACTCTGTCATTATTATCTGTCTGTGCTGTATTCTTTTAGGGTTAAAGGATCGGGCACCTTAAGTCAATGAATTTTTAATTTGATCACAATTCAGCGCCTTCTTACGTCCCGCTGCGTGCAGATTTATTTTCATCCGATTCCGCCAGAGGCAACCCTTAACGTCAGACGCTTACGCCATAGTAAAAACTTATGGCAGCATTTTACTCGGCTAATTTTTTTTCGATATCGTGCAGCAAACGGTGCAGCATTGCCGTATCGCGCTGCTCCAGGCGCCCAAGACGCTGCTGCAGCCAGTCAGCCATTTTTTGGTCATCCGCCACGCCAAGTTGCATCAGCAGGTTGTCAACGCGCGTACGCAGCGCGGCCAGTTGGTTTTCGTCGGTACCCACCGCTGGCGGTTGAGGAATTTGTATTAAGGACGCTAATTGATAGCAATAGACCATCACCGCCTGGCCTAAATTCAGGGACGGATAATCCGCGACCATTGGAGCCCCCGTCAGCACATCCGCGAGCGCCAGTTCGTCGTTTGTTAATCCTGAATCTTCCCGCCCAAACACCAGCGCCGCTTTTTCCAGCCACTGGCTTTTCTCGCTCAGCATCGGTACCAGTTCCGCTGGCGTGGCGTAATAGTGGAACTTCGCCCGACTGCGCGCCGTGGTCGCAACGGTAAACGAAATATCGTGCAGCGCGTCGGCGAGCGTGTCGTAAGTGGTTATATTATCAAGAATATCGCCCGACCCGTGCGCCACCCAACGCGCCGCGGGCTCCAGGTGAGCAGCGCTGTCCACAATACGCAAATCGGTGAACCCCATGGTCTTCATGGCACGCGCCGCAGCGCCTATATTTTCAGCTCTGGCTGGCGCGACCAGTACAATCGACAGATGCATTTATGCTCTCTTTTTAATCAGTTAGCGGGGATTAATGTGATGCGCGTCAACATATTACGCGGCGCGAATTTACAATTTTGCAACACAAATCACCGAAATAGCGTTTCATAACAAATTAAAAGCGCTAAACTATTTTGTAGCTGAACAATCATTTAGAATGTTAACAGAACCTGATTATCCTTATGTTTTATAATGATAATGACAGGGTGAATACGCGATTTAAGTTGGATTCGTAACGTTTATCAATCAAGATCCGCAACTAGTTGGTTTATTGAAAAATTGTGACAAAGGCTAGCATTTAGCTATGATGATTTCATCAAACTGTTAACGTGCTACAATTGAACTTGATATATGTCAACGAAGCGTAGTTTTATTGGGTGTCAGGTGTCACTTAGCCTGTTATGTTGCTGTTAAAATGGTTAGGATGACAGCCGTTTTTGACACTGTCGGGTCCAAAGGGAAAGTACCCACGACCAAGCTAATGATGTTGTTGACGTTGATGGAAAGTGCATCAAGAACGCAATTACGTACTTTAGTCACGTTAGCCCGGTCATGTTAATTTGCGACATGCATCAGGCAGGTCAGGGACTTTTGTACTTCCTGTTTCGATTTAGTTGGCAATTTAGGTAGCAAACATGCAGACCCCGCACATTCTTATCGTTGAAGACGAGTTGGTAACACGCAACACGTTGAAGAGCATTTTCGAAGCAGAAGGCTACGATGTCTTTGAAGCGACCGATGGCGCAGAGATGCATCAGATCCTTTCTGAAAATGATATCAACCTGGTCATTATGGATATCAATCTGCCAGGTAAAAACGGCCTTCTGCTAGCGCGCGAACTGCGTGAACAGGCGAACGTCGCATTAATGTTCCTGACAGGCCGTGATAACGAAGTTGATAAGATCCTTGGCCTGGAAATCGGTGCGGATGACTACATCACCAAACCGTTTAACCCACGCGAGTTAACCATTCGTGCACGCAACCTGCTGTCCCGCACCATGAACCTGGGTACCGTCAGCGAAGAGCGTCGTAGCGTAGACAGCTACAAATTCAACGGCTGGGAACTCGATATCAATAGCCGTTCACTGATCAGCCCGAACGGTGAGCAGTATAAACTGCCGCGCAGTGAATTCCGCGCGATGCTGCACTTCTGTGAAAACCCGGGCAAAATTCAGTCCCGTGCAGAACTGCTGAAGAAAATGACCGGCCGTGAGCTGAAGCCACACGACCGTACTGTAGACGTGACCATCCGTCGTATTCGTAAACATTTCGAATCTACGCCAGATACGCCGGAAATCATCGCCACGATCCACGGCGAAGGCTATCGTTTCTGCGGTGACCTGCAGGAGTGATCCCGCAGTCAGCACCATAAAAAACGGCGCTTTCGCGCCGTTTTTTTTATTCCCGCCACGGCATAATCGGCACCGCGCTAATCGCGTTTTTCGGTGAGCCTTCCACTACTTTGTCGGAGTAGGCAAGGTAGGCCAGGGTGTTACGTTTAGCATCGTAAAAACGCACCACCTGCAGCTTTTTGAAGACCAGCGACGTCCGTTTCTGGAACACCACATCCCCCTGCGCTTTGCCGTTTTTGATTTTGTCGCTCAGTTCAACCGGCCCGACCTGCTGGCAGGAGATGGCCGCATCGGATGTATCCTCGGCCAGCCCCAGACCGCCTTTTATCCCCCCGGTTTTTGCCCGGCTAACGTAGCAGGTGACGTTTTTCACATCCGGATCGTCAAACGCCTCCACCACAATTTTGTGGTCCGGCCCAAACATTTTAAACACGGTATCGACAGAACCAATCTGTTCCGCCTGCGCCGCGCGGCCCGCTATCAGCAGTAAGGCTGTTAAGAGCAATGTCTTATATTTCATATTGTTACCATTTCTTAATATTACGTTGAGCGATTATTCAACACGTTAGACAAAAATGTAGCAAGATCACAGGATTAGAATATATTCACCCAAAACGCAGGACAAAAAGCATTAATGAGCAAAAAAAACACTGAATGCTAAAACATCAAAAAATGCTATTATCCGCTAACCTGTTATCAGGCACCTGCTGTTTTAAGGATGAGGATAGTATATGGATCAAGCTGGAATTATTCGCGACCTGCTAACCTGGCTGGAAGGTCATCTTGACCAGCCTTTGTCACTGGATAATGTGGCGGCTAAAGCAGGCTATTCCAAGTGGCATCTGCAAAGGATGTTCAAGGATGTCACCGGTCATGCTATCGGTGCCTATATTCGCGCACGTCGTTTATCTAAATCTGCGGTGGCCTTACGCCTGACCGCGCGGCCCATTCTTGATATTGCCCTGCAGTATCGTTTCGACTCGCAACAAACATTCACCCGAGCTTTTAAAAAACAGTTCTCGTTGACGCCAGCACTCTATCGCCGCTCACCTGACTGGAGCTCATACGGTATGCGCCCGCCGCTGCGTCTGGGCGAGTTCGCCATGCCGAAGTACGAAATCATTACCCTGCCGGAAACCCATTTGATCGGTACGACACAGAGCTACACCTGTTCTCTGGAGCAGATTTCTGAGTTCCGCCATCAAATGCGCGTTCAGTTCTGGCGCGACTTTCTGAGCCATGCCCCGGCGATCCCGCCTATCCTGTATGGTCTCAACGAAACGCATCCAAGCCAGGAAAAAGACGACGAGCAGGAGGTGTTCTACACCACCGCGTTAACGCCGGAGATGGCCAATGGCTATATTCAGGGCTCTAAACCGGTCGTGCTGGAAGGCGGAGAGTATGTGATGTTCTCCTACGAAGGGCTGGGAACGGGCGTACAGGAATTCATCCTGACCGTTTACGGAACATGCATGCCTATGCTGAACCTGAATCGCCGTAAAGGTCAGGATATTGAGCGCTACTACCCGGCAAGTGATGCGAAACCGGAAGAAGGCCCCATTAATCTGCGGATGGAATTCTTAATCCCGATCCGTCGTTAGCGCTGCAGTTCATCCAGTGCAGGGGCATCAAGATGCGAAATGTCCCCTGCCATCTCAACGACCCATCCCGACGCCAGCCACGCGCTTTCCTGATAATCAATACGGGAAATAGAGCAGTTGCGCAGACGCAAACGGCGCTCCGCATAGGCCGGTAACCCCAGAATGGTGCTGACCAGACATCCCAGCGCAATCCCGTGACTCACCAGCAGTGGACGGCTTCCGGCGGGCAGCTTCAGGCATTCCGCCAGCGCAGCATGCATACGCACGCTCAGCTCCTGCATGGATTCGCCCTCAGGAATACGACCATCTTCGGTACCGTTAACCAGCGTGCGGCGCCAGCCCTCTTCCGTTTCCGTCAGCGTATCGATATGGCGTTTTTCGAGCACCCCCATATCCAGCTCGCGCAGGCGCGGTTCAAGCAGCACATCACAACCACAGGCATCAGCAATAATGCGCGCCGTCTGCTGCGTGCGACCTAGATCGCTGGTGATGACATGGGTAATGCCCAGCGTTCTGGCACGTTCTGCCACCTGCCACGCTTGCTGCACACCCTTTTCAGTGAGAGGACTGTCGGACTGGCCTTGAATACGTCGCTCGGCGTTCCACTGCGTTTCACCGTGGCGAACAAGGTATACCTGTAACATGCTTTTTTTCCGTTATACTGCGATGAGTTTTTTTGAATCGAGCTTAATTATGCACCATGTTGTCTCTGCTACCACCAATCCTGCCAAAATTCAGGCAATTCTAAGGGCATTTGAAGAGATTTTCGGCGAAGGATCCTGCCATATTGATGCCGTCGGCGTCGAGAGTGGCGTTCCTGAACAGCCGTTTGGCAGCGAAGAAACGCGCGCTGGCGCACGAAATCGCGTGTTAAATGCGAAAGCGGCCGCACCCGATGCCGACTTCTGGGTCGCCATTGAAGCGGGAATTGACGAAGGCGCGACGTTTAGCTGGGTGGTTATCGAAAGCCGTGAACAGCGCGGTGAAGCACGCTCGGCCACCCTGCCACTGCCGGACATCATTCTGGAAAAAGTGCGCGCAGGCGAAGCGCTCGGGCCAGTGATGTCGCAATACACCGGCATTGATGAAATAGGCCGTAAAGAAGGAGCGATTGGCGTCTTTACTGCTGGCGCGCTTACGCGCTCAAGCGTTTACCATCAGGCAGTGATCCTGGCGTTAAGCCCGTTCCATAACGCCATTTATCGTTGAACGTGTAGGCCGGATAAGGCGCAGCCGTCATCCGGCGTTTTTCAGCAATACCGCTTCCAGCCACTGACGCAGCTCAACCGGCGCAGACTTCAGGCTGTTTGAACCGCGGGTGATCGTCGCGATCCCCGCGCCCAGCTCGTTTTTGAGCTCACGCTGGCTCATCTCACCGCGCAGTAACTCTTCGATGATCCGCACGCGCGTGCCCAACGCCTCACGCTCGTCAGGCGTCAGCATCAGTTGCAGCAGGGGTAAATGCAGATCCTGGTCGTAAGACTGGCGGAGCAACTCCACAAAACGAAGCCACTCCTGATGACGTTGTTCGGCCAGTGCCGAGGAATACGGGGAATGCTGGGTCATGTTATGCCGCCTGTTGTACTCATTAACGAGTACAGCATAACACAACCCATCCCAATCAGTAACGTCTCTGCCATTCCGCATCGCTCATCAGGGTATCTTTTTGCCCCATGAAGTAACGGTAATAGGCATCATACGCCAGCACGTTCTTCACGTAGCCGCGCGTTTCTGAGAACGGAATGCTCTCGACAAACGCCACGGCGTCGATGCGTCCGGCGCTGTTACCCAGCCAGGTACGCACGCGCCCTGGGCCCGCGTTATACGCCGCAGAGGCGAAAATGCGGTTGTTACCAAACTGCTGATAGACGTACTGCAGATAGCTGGTACCAATGTTGATGTTGGTATCCGGATCCAGCAGCTGTGATGGACTGCTGTATCCCGGGATATTAAACATCTTCACCGTATGCGTCGCCGTGCCCGGCATAATCTGCATCAGGCCGCTGGCCCCTACCGGGGAACGGACTTTCGGGTTCCAGGCGCTCTCCTGACGGGCAATCGCCATGGCGTAGCTTTGCGGAATATCTTTACCGCTGGTGTAGCGATCGAACAGATCTTTGTAGGCCAGCGGGAAACGTTCTTCGAGATGATCCCACAGCTTACCGGCGATCGTCGCCTGAACGCTCAGATCCCACCAGTGGTTATCAAAGGCGTAACGGGCAAGCTGGGCTTTCTCATCCGTAGTGCGGCTGGTGACCAGATTCGCCCACTCGCTACGGGCGGTGTTGTCCATATTCCAGTACATCAGCTCGCGCACGCGCGCCATTTCCGGCCCCTGGGTCAACGCCGGGCTGGCGTTACCCGGCGCTTTATCAATGCGGAAGGTGTACTCCTCACCCAGACGCTGCGCGGCCACCATCGGGTAGAAGCCTCGCTGCTGCATCAGCGCGTGGAGGATCTCTTTGGCTTCGTCATCGCGTCCCCGCTCCATCAGCAGATCCGCCTGCCAGTAGCGCCATTCGTCTTTCTCTTTGGCTTCCATCGGCAGACGCGCAAGCCAGGTATTGAGGCCTTTACGATCGCCCGTCCCCAGCGCCATGCGCACGCGACGTTCCACCAGCGACGTGGAGTTGGAGCGCATAATGGCATCGTCCCGCCAGCGGGCCTGTTCGTCGGTTACGTCCGAGCCCATCAGTCTCCACGCCACGATATCGCGCAGTTCCTGGGTTTGCTCTTCATTGAGCTGCTGTGCCTGCACCAGCTGCGGGATCATCAGCCGCGCGTTTTCGACATCGTCACGCGCCACGCTGGCAAAGGCCACCGCCGCCATCTGTCGGGTAAAATCGGTCGCTCCCGTGCTGCGGGCAAAGGTCAGAACGCTGTTGGGGTCGTTTGCCAGCGACATCACGGCCGTGGAAATGGTCTGGTAATCCGACGGCATTTGACCCGCCAGAGCCATCACCAGACGCGTGTTTCCGGCTTTCATCGCCAGACGGATACGTTCAAGGTAAGCCAGCGGATCCTGTTTACCGGAAGCACGCCAGGCACCAAAGAGCGAATCACAGGCGTTCGGCTGGCTTTTCCCGGTCAGCCACAGCTCTTTTGCCCCGGCCCAGGCTTCCTCCTGCTGACCGGTGGCCCATTTTGCATAGTAATAGTTACACTGGGCTTCCGTGGTGTTCGGTTTTTCCGGGCTGAACGCCAGCAGTCCGCGCCAGTCTTCACGACGCGCCAGCTCGTTTACAAAACGAGACTGCAGGTTCCGGGCGGGCGGCAGGGTCGGGTTCGCCTGAATGAAGTTATTCACGGTGACCGTGGGTTGATTCATGAGATCGTCAGTAATCTGGCGATACTCCAGATAGGGATAGAGAGGATAGTCTTTCAGCGTCGGCATCAACGCCTGCACAGTATCCATCTGTTTGTTGTCCCACGCCTGTTTAATCTGGGCGTAGCGGTTACGTTGTTCATCCAGTGAATCGGCATGCACCGCCTGGCTTACCGCCATTACGCATACGCTGGCCGCCAGCAGACGCCAGACCACCCGTTTGGCTTTTTCCACAAGCTCTTCCTCATTGTTTTTTCGTCAATTGCAGCGTCTTGCCACGTCAAAGTCTAATTAACTTATGCTAACCAGGCATCCCGGAACGCGCCACGTTACGGACACTTTTTTACCTTTCCTGCGCGTTTTAACACTCCCGACGTTCCTGGCTGGGATTAGGGCGGGAAAAAGGCTACACTTCGAGGCTGAAATTCCTTTTCATCACGATAAAAGAGGCGAAGTCCAACGTGGCTCAATTCGTTTATACCATGCATCGTGTCGGCAAAGTGGTACCGCCGAAACGTCATATTCTTAAAAATATCTCGCTGAGCTTCTTCCCGGGCGCAAAAATCGGTGTTCTGGGCCTCAACGGTGCCGGTAAGTCCACCCTGCTGCGCATCATGGCCGGCATCGATACAGACATCGAAGGTGAAGCCCGTCCGCAGCCAGGCATCAAAATTGGCTACCTGCCGCAGGAACCTCAGCTGAACCCTGAACACACCGTTCGTGAATCGGTTGAAGAAGCGGTATCCGAAGTGGTTAACGCGCTGAAAGGTCTGGATGAAGTGTATGCCAAATACGCCGAGCCAGATGCGGACTTCGATAAACTGGCCGCTCAGCAAGGCAAATTTGAAGAGATTATCCAGGCGCACGACGGTCACAACCTGAACGTGCAGCTGGAGCGCGCCGCTGACGCCCTGCGTCTGCCGGACTGGGATGCGAAAATCGCCAACCTCTCCGGTGGTGAGCGTCGCCGCGTGGCGCTGTGCCGTCTGCTGCTGGAAAAACCAGACATGCTGCTGCTCGACGAACCCACTAACCACCTGGATGCGGAATCCGTGGCGTGGCTGGAACGCTTCCTGCACGACTTCGAAGGCACCGTGGTGGCGATCACCCACGACCGTTACTTCCTCGACAACGTGGCGGGCTGGATCCTGGAGCTGGACCGCGGCGAGGGTATCCCATGGGAAGGCAACTACTCTTCATGGCTGGAGCAGAAAGATCAGCGTCTGGCGCAGGAAGCGTCTGCTGAAGCAGCACGCCGTAAGTCTATTGAGAAAGAGCTGGAGTGGGTACGTCAGGGCACGAAGGGCCGTCAGTCTAAGGGCAAAGCCCGTCTGGCACGCTTCGAAGAGCTGAACAACACCGAATACCAGAAACGTAACGAAACCAACGAACTGTTTATTCCACCTGGCGCGCGTCTGGGGGATAAAGTGGTCGAAGTCAGCAACCTGCGTAAATCTTACGGTGACCGCGTGCTGATCGACGATCTCTCCTTCTCCGTACCGAAGGGTGCCATCGTCGGTATCATCGGTCCGAACGGCGCGGGTAAATCCACCCTGTTCCGTATGATGTCCGGTCAGGAGCAGCCAGACAGCGGTTCTATCACCCTGGGTGAAACGGTGAAACTGGCGTCCGTTGACCAGTTCCGTGACGCAATGGATAACAGCAAAACCGTGTGGGAAGAAGTGTCCGGCGGGCTGGATATCATGCGTATCGGCAACACCGAGATGCCAAGCCGTGCCTACGTTGGCCGCTTTAACTTCAAAGGTACCGATCAGGGTAAACGCGTCGGCGAGTTGTCCGGTGGTGAGCGTGGTCGTCTGCATCTGGCGAAGCTGCTGCAGGTTGGCGGTAACGTACTGCTGCTCGATGAACCAACCAACGACCTCGACATCGAAACCCTGCGCGCGCTGGAAAACGCCCTTCTGGAGTTCCCGGGCTGTGCCATGGTTATCTCGCACGACCGTTGGTTCCTTGACCGTATCGCCACCCACATTCTGGACTACCAGGATGAAGGGAAAGTGGAGTTCTTCGAAGGTAACTTCACCGAATACGAAGAGTACAAGAAACGCACGCTGGGCGCAGACGCGCTGGAGCCGAAGCGTATTAAGTACAAGCGTATCGCGAAATAAAAGCACAACGGCAACTTCGGTTGCCGTTTTTTATGTTTGTGCCCTCTCCCCGTGGGAGAGGGTCAGGGTGAGGGCATCAGGCCACACATAATCACCCACCCACATAAAACCGCTTCACCTCATCACACTGCATCGCAAAGTCGATATAGCTCATCAGCGCAGGCGAATTGAGCTTACGGCTCGGATAGGCGAGCCAGAGATCGTTTCCTTCAACGTTCCACTCCGGTAGCACCTGCACCAGCGCCCCTTTTTCAATTTTATCTTCCAGCAAAAAAGCGGGTAAGAGTGTGATTCCCGCACCAGCTACCGCGCACTCACGAGCATACACAAGATTATCCGTCATATGCGCATTGTCCGGCAGATAGCGGTAATCCTCACTCTCGCTTTGCAGGAGCCATTCAGACCAGGCCTTGTGGGTAATACAGCGGTGATCCACCAGCTGGCGGGGATGATACAGCGGCTCCCGGCGTGCCAGATATTCCGGTGAGGCCAGCATATAGCGCGGACAGTGGCCAATCATGCGGCCAATCAGCGAGGAGTCCTGCGGTTTACCGGTACGCAGCGCCACGTCAAAGCCAGACTCCACCAGATCGAGCACATCGTCAGAAATAGAGACATCCAGCGAAACGTCAGGATAGCGGAGCTGAAACTCGGCATTCAGGTGTGCCAGTAACGTCGCGCCAATGCCCGCCGGGCAGGTGATACGAAGCCGCCCGCTGGGGTTTTCACGCAGCCGCTGAATGGCATACTCCGCCCTTTCGCTGGCCGCCAGCATCTCGCGACAATGCACCAGATAGTGCTCCCCCGCAAAGGTCAGATTCAGCCTGCGCGTGGTGCGGTTTAGCAGGCGGATCCCCACCTGCTGCTCAAGCTGGCTAATCCGCTGGCTAACGCTGGATTTCGGCAGGTCTGCTTTCTGCGCTGCGGCGGTAAAACTCCCCATCTCCGCCACCAGCGCAAACAGCGCCATATCCTGCAGCTGTTTAAACATGATTGTTCACCCCATACGAACACTCCGTTCTTGATTGTCCATCTTATCATGCGCATGACCACTTAATAGACTAGCCTCAACAAAACGCATTCCATTGAGGAGTTGATCATGTCTGTTAAAGCCATTGCCGTTAATCCTGAAAATCCCGCAGCTTTTATTGAGATCACCCAACCGATGCCACAGCCCGGTGAACACGATCTGCTGGTGGAAGTAAAAGCCGTTTCCATCAACCCGGTCGATACCAAAGTGCATGCGAGTCTTGTTAAAAACGGCCTGCAGGCGCCACGCATTCTCGGCTGGGATGCCAGCGGTGTCGTCAAAGCGGTGGGAACAAGCGTCTGCGGCTTCAAACCGGGCGACGAAGTGTGGTACGCGGGTGATATTACCCGTCCGGGCAGTAATGCCACGCATCAGCTGATTGATGCGCGTATTGTCGGACACAAACCGACAAGCCTTGGCTGGGATGCCGCTGCCGCACTGCCGCTGACCGCGCTCACCGCCTGGGAAGGGCTGTTTGAGCGCCTGAACATTCAGAATGCCGGGTCGGACAAAACGCTGCTGATCATCGGCGGTGCCGGCGGCGTAGGCTCCCTTGCGATCCCGTTTGCGAAGCACAACAGCAAGGTCAGGGTCATCGCCACCGCGTCGCGGGAAGACTCAGCCCAATGGTGTCGCGATCGCGGCGCGGATCTGGTGGTGAATTATCGCGATCTGCAAGGTGAATTGGCCAAACAAGGCATCACCTTTGTGGATTATATTTTTATCCTCAATGATACCGATGGCCACTGGGATGCGGTCAGCGAACTGATTGCGCCGCAGGGACACATCTGCTCCATCGTCGAAAATGCGCACCCGCTGAACCAGGACAAGCTGAAATCCAAATCCGCCGCCCTGCACTGGGAATTCATGTATACCCGCAGCATGTACCAGACTGCCGATATGGCGCGTCAGGGTGAGATCTTAAACGAGGTGGCGAAGCTGGTGGATAACGGCGTGGTGGAGAGCTCGCTCAGCGAAACGCTGCACGGGCTGAGCGTGGAAAGCATTACCGAGGCCCACCGCAAAGTGCTGGACGGGCATATGCGCGGGAAGGTGGTGGTTGCGTTCTGAGTGGATAATTCCCCCTCACCCTGCCCTCTTCCCACGGAGGAGAGGGTAAAGACAGCTCCGTACGATCCCCTCTCCCCCATGGGGAGAGGGTTAGGGAGAGGGGCAAACCTGTGAATTTACCCCTGCTCCCCCATCATCTCCTTCACCAGCTCGACGCAGCGCAGGAAACGGGTGTCGTAATCCGACGCTTCAACGTGGACAAACTCCACGTTGTTCTCATGAAGCATCTCTACCAGCATCGTCTGGAACTCTTTTCTGTCCACTGAGCTACCGAGGCTGCGCATTCCGTCGGCGACCCACGGCGTGTTGTTTTCCAGCAGGATCACCAGGTCGAAGCGATATTCATCGATCAGCGCCTGTACGAACGGGTGCTCGCGTCCTTCATACTTCTTACAGAAAGCTTGTGTGGTGACAAAATCGGTGTCGATGAAGGCCACTTTGTTGGCGTATTTCACCGCGAAATCAATGTACTGAGCATGGCCTAGCGCGATTTTGTCGTAATCAGAATACTGCAGCGCCATCTCGTCTCCCCCCAGATGGGAAAAGACATAATCACGTCCGTATTCCCACGCGCTGGTGGTATTGAAGATATTTGCCAGCTTGTTAACCAGCGTCGATTTCCCGCTGGATTCACCGCCCAGAATCGCAACTGTGCGCACAAAGAACGGCTTCACTTCGGTCGGGATGTAATCCCAGTAGCGGAACGGGTTTTCGCGGATCTGCGCCCCGCTGATGTTCATGAATGTACGCTTCGGATCGATCAGCACCGTTTCAATGCCCAGATGCTCGCGGAACTGCGGTGCGTCGGACTCTTCAGAGGTGTAGATCCAGTTGGGCGCAATGCCCTTCTCTTCCATAAACGCTTTAATGCCGTTGCTCCACACGTCCCAGCCGTGTGGATACGGCTCCATGCCCTCTTCGTTAAAGGCATGAATGCGAATGTTTTTCTGATATTTGAAGGTCTGAAGCAGCCAGCGCAGGCGATCCGGCACCGTCGGCTGCTGCGACATGGCGCTATCTTCGAACAGCTGACGGTCACGGGTTTCATCGTAACCCATGATGATGTGCAGCTCGTCGACCTGGCTACAGGCGCGCTGGATCAGGTAGATATGGCCGGTATGCAGCGGGTAAAACTTACCAAACACCACGCCGATGTTCTTTTGCATACGCGGGAATTCAAGCCCCAGAAAGCGATGTAACGCTTCCAGCTTTTGCGCGCTGGGGCTTTTGATTTTGGCGTTCAGCAACTGGCTAAGATAGCCTTTCGTCATGCCGCTGGCGTCAGCCACCTGCTGTAGCGTGCAGCCTTTCTGACGGATTGCGGTCTTGATGTAGTCAAATGATGACATAAATTACGATGCCTCCTGCAAAATCGAATACGTAATT
Organism: Enterobacter sp. 50793107; assembly: GCF_001463365.1. Taxonomy (NCBI): domain Bacteria; kingdom Pseudomonadati; phylum Pseudomonadota; class Gammaproteobacteria; order Enterobacterales; family Enterobacteriaceae; genus Enterobacter; species Enterobacter sp. 50793107. The sequence continues at coordinate 149,943 of NZ_LNII01000050.1, forward strand.
ATAAGTCGTCAAAGACATTTAACGCATCTGCGAGTTTTTTAACGCCAAAGACCTGCATCCCTTCGGGGATCTTCTTCGGCACGTTGGCCGCCGGCACAATCGCCCGGCGGAAGCCATGTTTCGCCGCCTCGGAGATGCGCTCCTGGCCGCTGGGCACCGGGCGGATCTCCCCGGCCAGCCCCACTTCGCCGAAGACCACCAAATCCTGCGGCAGCGGTCTGTCACGCAGACTGGAGACCATCGCCAGCAGCAGCGCCAGATCGGCACTGGTCTCTGAAACTTTCACGCCCCCGACCACGTTGACGAAGACATCCTGATCGGCCATTTGCAGGCCACCATGACGGTGTAGCACCGCCAGCAGGATCGCCAGACGGTTCTGTTCCAGACCGACCGCCACGCGCCGCGGATTACCCATCATCGAGTGATCCACCAGCGCCTGAATTTCAACGAGCAGCGGGCGCGTCCCCTCCCACAGCACCATCACCGAACTGCCGGAGGTGACTTCATCTCCCCGGCTCAGGAAGATGGCCGACGGGTTGCTGACTTCGCGCAGCCCCTGCTCGGTCATGGCAAATACGCCCAGTTCATTCACCGCACCAAAGCGGTTTTTATGGCTGCGCAGGGTACGGAAGCGGGAGTCTGCGTCGCCGTCGAGCATCACGGAGCAGTCGATACAGTGCTCTAGCACTTTCGGCCCCGCCAGCGAGCCGTCTTTGGTGACGTGGCCGACCATCACAATTGCCACGCCGCGCGTTTTGGCAAAGCGCGTCAGGTAGGCCGCCGTTTCACGCACCTGCGCCACGCTGCCCGGCGAGGACTGAATATCCGCCATGTGCATCACCTGGATGGAGTCAATCACCATCAGCTTCGGCTGCTCTTCTTCGGCGATCATGCAGATCTGCTCGATGCTGGTTTCCGACAGCATGTTCAGGTTGCCGGTCGGCAGGCCCAGACGGTGCGCGCGCATCGCCACCTGTTGCAGAGACTCTTCGCCAGTGACGTACAGGGTTTTCATCTGCTCGGCGAGCTTGCAGAGCGTTTGCAGCAGCAGGGTCGATTTACCCGCTCCCGGGTTACCGCCGATTAGGATCGCACTGCCCGGCACCACGCCGCCGCCAAGCACGCGGTCAAACTCTTTGAAGCCGGTGGAGAAGCGCGGCAACGCTTCCAGACTGATCTCTGACAGTTTTTGGACTTTTGCCACACCGGCATTACCCGCATAGCCGCTCAGGCGTTCATTGCGGGCCACGCTCGGCGAAGCCGCCACACCACGCACTTCGGTGATGGTGTTCCAGGCATGACAGGCGCTGCATTGCCCCTGCCAGCGCGGATAATCCGCACCACATTCATTACAGACAAATGCGCGTTTTGGGGCTTTAGCCACGGTTTACCTCGTTATTTCAGTGCGGCCTGCGCGCCGGGTGACGCTAACGCTTACCCGGCCTACAATCGCATACCGTTATTTCTGATTCAGGCTGCCGGAGAGGATGCAGAACACCCCCATCAGGTCAGCGTGACGGATTGTCACTTCCGTCTTTTCATTCACTTTTGGCTTGGCATGGTAGGCAATGCCAAGACCGGCAACTTTGATCATCGGCAGATCGTTTGCGCCATCGCCAATGGCAACGGTCTGGGCAACCGGAATTTCATATTTCTCGGCCAGTCGGCTCAGCGTATTGGCTTTATACTGCGCATCCACGATATCGCCGAGCACCTGCCCGGTCAGCTTACCGTCCATGATCTCCAGCTCGTTGGCGACCACGGTGGTCAGATGCATTTTTTCCCGCAGGTAATCCGCGAAGAAGGTAAAGCCACCGGAAGCGATCGCCACTTTCCAGCCCAGCGACTGGAGCTTCAGCACCAGTTGCGTCAGCCCGGGCATCAGCGGCAGTTCATCGCGCACCTGACGCAGGATATTGGCATCGGCCCCTTTGAGGGTCGCCACGCGCTGTCTCAGGCTGGCAGTAAAATCCAGCTCGCCGCGCATCGCGCGCTCGGTCACTTCCGCCACCAGCTCGCCGCTGCCCGCCAGTTTGGCAATCTCATCGATACACTCAATCTGGATGGCGGTAGAGTCCATATCCATCACCAGCAGACCCGGCGTTTTCAGATGGGGGATTTTACCCAGCGGGGCAACGTCCAGCCCGGCGTCGTGCGCCAGACGCGTCGCGCGCTGCGTCAGGGAACCGGCCAGGCGAATGACCTGATAATCTTCCACACACCAGGCGGCGACAATCACCATCGCCGCACCCAGTTTAGTTTGATATTGGGTAAGGCGTTGCTTATCCAGGCCGCGTCCGTACAGCAGCCAGCCGCTACGGCCAGCGTGGTAATCCAGAGGCATCACCTCATCGCCACTTAAAGAGAGCGGCAATCCTGGCCATAAAGAGACATCCGTTGGCAGGTCGCACCAGGTAATGTTCGGCATTGAAGCTCCTGTAATTTCGTTCGCGCCGGAAGGTTCCAGAGGGAAAATAACGCATGAGGCTACCCTGTAACCATCACTTCTGGCAACATTAAGCCGTAAATTTTCAGCAGGTGGAATATGGCTCGCGCAAAACTGAAATTCCGGCTTCATCGTGCCGTGATCGTCCTTTTCTGTCTCGCCCTGTTAGTGGTGCTGATGCAAGGGGCGTCGTGGTTTAGCCAGAATCATCAACGGCAACGGAATCCGCAGTTTGAGGAGCTGGCCCGCACGCTGGCGCGTCAGGTTACGCTTAACGTCGCGCCCGCTATGCGTACCGAAACGCCGGATGACAAACGCATCAGCCAGGTTTTGCGTCAGTTAACCGAGAACAGCCGTATCCTGGATGCCGGTGTCTACGATGAAAAAGGCGATCTGATTGCCCGCGCGGGCGAGCATGTCGACGTACGCGACAGGCTGGCGCTGGATGGTAAAAAAGCCGGGGGCTACTTTAACCAGCAGATCGTCGAACCTATTCAGGGCAAAAATGGTCCGCTGGGGTATCTGCGCCTGACGCTCGACACCCATACCCTGCCCACGGAAGCCAAACAGGTGGATAACACCACCAATATACTCCGTCTGATGCTCCTGCTCTCCCTCGCCATTGGCGTGGTACTGGCCCGCACCTTGCTGCAGGGCAAGCGCACCCGCTGGCAGCAGTCGCCCTTCCTGCTGACCGCCAGTAAATCCGTTCCTGAAGACGAAGAGAGCGAAAAGAAAGATTAGTGATAAAGTAGGCTGATGATTTGGAAAAGGAACTCTGCCATGACGACGTTACGCCTGCTGCTCTCTGACTCTTACGATCCGTGGTTTAATCTTGCGGTAGAAGAGTGCATCTTCCGCCAGATGCCCGCCACCCAACGCGTGCTGTTTCTCTGGCGCAACGCCGACACGGTGGTCATTGGCCGCGCGCAGAATCCGTGGAAAGAGTGTAACACCCGGCGTATGGAAGAGGACAACGTCCGTCTGGCGCGCCGCAGCAGCGGCGGTGGTGCGGTATTCCACGATCTGGGCAATACCTGCTTTACCTTTATGGCGGGTAAGCCGGAATACGACAAGACTATCTCAACGTCCATTGTTCTCAACGCGCTCAATTCGCTCGGCGTGACGGCAGAAGCCTCCGGGCGTAACGACCTGGTGGTCAAAACGCCAGACGGAGATCGCAAAGTGTCAGGCTCAGCCTATCGCGAAACACTGGATCGCGGCTTCCACCACGGCACCCTTCTTCTTAACGCCGATCTCAGCCGTCTGGCGAACTACCTGAATCCCGACAAGAAAAAACTGCAGGCCAAAGGGATCACTTCCGTGCGGGGGCGCGTGGCCAACCTGGTTGAGCTACTGCCAGACATCACTCACGCGCAAATCTGCAAGGCGATCCAGGAAGCCTTCTTTGCCCATTACGGTGAGCGCGTAGAGGCAGAGGTGATCTCCCCGGATAAAACCCCGGATCTGCCCAATTTCGCCGAAACCTTTGCCCGTCAGAGCAGCTGGGAGTGGAACTTTGGCCAGGCGCCTGCCTTTTCGCATCTGCTAAACGAACGCTTTACCTGGGGCGGCGTGGAGCTGCACTTTGACGTAGAGAAAGGTCATATCACCCGCACGCAGGTATTTACGGACAGCCTTAACCCGGCGCCGTTAGAGGCGCTGGCGGCTCGTTTGCAGGGCTGTTTGTATCGGGCGGATATGCTGCAGCAGGAATGCGATGCGTTGATCGGGGATTTCCCGGGGCAGGAAAATGAGCTGAGGGAGTTGTCAGCGTGGATTGCACGGGCCGTGCGCTAGGTGCGGCCTGGTGCTCTCACCCCAACCCTCTCCCACAGGGAGAGGGCCGGAAGAGACAGAATTACTCTTTATCGCCCAGCAGAACGGATTCCAGCGCGATTTTGATCATGTCGTTGAAGGTGGTCTGACGCTCAGCAGCCGTGGTCTGCTCGTGGGTACGGATGTGGTCAGACACGGTGCAGATGGTCAGCGCTTTCGCACCGAACTCAGCCGCGACGCCGTAGATGCCCGCCGCTTCCATTTCCACGCCCAGGATGCCGTATTTTTCCATCACGTCGAACATCTCGCCGCCGTCCGGCGCATAGAACAGATCCGCAGAGAACAGGTTACCCACGCGAGCATCAACGCCCAGCGCTTTAGCCGCGTCAACCGCGTTACGCACCATGCCGAAATCAGCAATCGCCGCGAAGTCGTGATCTTTGAAACGCATACGGTTGACTTTGGAATCGGTGCAGGCACCCATACCAATCACCACGTCACGCAGTTTAACGTCCATGCGCACCGCGCCGCAGGAGCCAACACGGATGATTTTCTTCACGCCGAAATCAGTGATTAGCTCTTTGGTGTAGATGGAGCAGGATGGGATACCCATACCGTGGCCCATCACGGAGATTTTGCGGCCTTTGTACGTTCCGGTGAAGCCCAGCATGCCGCGAACGTTGTTCACTTCACGCACGTCTTCCAGGAAAGTTTCTGCAATGTGTTTCGCGCGCAGCGGGTCGCCCGGCATCAATACGACGTCAGCGAAATCACCCATTTCTGCGTTAATGTGAGGAGTTGCCATCTTCAGTTCCTTTTCATTGTAAATTCGCCCTCTCCCCGTGGGAGAGGGTTGGGGTGAGGGCATCAGGCCGCACCCAACATAACTCAGAACATCGCCTTGCCATATTCCATGTCAGACGTGCCAAAATATTTCGCAATCGTCTGGCCGATGTCTGCGAAGGTTTCACGGTGCCCCAGCGAGCCCGGTTTCACTTTCGGGCCGTACACCAGCACCGGAATGTGCTCACGGGTGTGGTCAGTACCGGTCCAGGTTGGGTCACAGCCGTGGTCAGCGGTCAGGATCAGAATGTCATCTTCACCCACCAATTCCATCAGCTCTGGCAGACGACGGTCGAACAGCTCCAGGCCAGCCGCATAACCCGCCACGTCGCGACGGTGGCCCCAGGAGGAGTCGAAGTCGACGAAGTTGGTGAAGACGATGGTGTTATCACCTGCTTCTTTCATCTCTTTGACGGTCGCGTCAAACAGCGCATCCAGGCCGGTGGCTTTCACCTTTTTGGTGATACCGCAGTTGGCGTAGATATCGGCGATTTTACCCACGGAAACCACGTGACCGCCTTTCTCATCAACCAGTTTCTGCAGCACGGTAGGTGCCGGTGGCTCAACGGCCAGGTCGTGACGGTTACCGGTACGCTGGAAGTTACCCGCTTTGTCGCCGATAAACGGACGCGCGATAACACGACCAATGTTGTAGCCGCCTTCGGTCAGCTCTTCACGGGCGATTTCGCACAGTTCGTACAGTTTATCCAGGCCAAACGTCTCTTCGTGGCAGGCAATCTGGAATACGGAGTCAGCTGAGGTGTAGAAAATCGGCTTACCGGTTTTCATGTGCTCTTCGCCGAGCTGATCCAGAATCACAGTACCGGAAGAGTGGCAGTTACCGAGGTAGCCCGGCAGGTTGGCGCGTTTCACCAGCTTATCAAGCAGTTCCTGCGGGAAGCTGTTCTCGTGATCGGAGAAATAGCCCCAGTCAAACAGAACCGGCACACCGGCGATTTCCCAGTGTCCAGACGGGGTGTCTTTACCGGAAGAGAGCTCATGCGCCCAGGCGTAAGCGCCCACCACTTCCGCGTTGCCGTCCATACCGGCAGCGATTTTACCGGTAGAACCTTCATGCGCTTTCACCAGACCGAGGCGGGTCAGGTTGGGCAGAGTCAGAGGGCCTTTACGACCGTTGTCCGCTTCGCCTTTCGCACAGGCTTCCGCGATGTGACCCATGGTATCGGAACCCACGTCACCAAAACGTTCTGCATCTTCGGTTGCGCCGATGCCGAATGAGTCCAGCACCATAATAAATGCACGTTTCATAATTGTTCTCCGTACGTAGTGCTAAAAATGATTGATCAGATCAGTATACCGCTATTCGGTGATACGACGATAGACCGAAGGCGAGCTTTCTGGTGCTTTATCCGCAAGCGTAATAGCCGCTTTCACCGCCTTCGCCGCCTCCTGCCAGCTGGCTTCGTCTTTGGCGTGGATCACCGCCAGCGGACGTTCTCCGTCAACGCTGTCGCCCAGACGGGCCATATCGGTAAAGCCAACGCTGTAATCAATGGTGTCCGATGCCTGACGACGGCCGCCGCCCATCGAGACCACCGCCATACCCAGTGCACGGGTGTCCATAGCAGAGACGAAACCTTCGCTATCGGCATAAACGGCTTTGCTGAGCGTCGCGGTCGGCAGGTATTTCGCGTAGTTTTCCACGAAGTCGGTCGGGCCTTTTTGCGCCGCTACCATGCGGCCAAAGATCTCTGCCGCTTTGCCGTTATCCAGCACCGCCTGCAGTTTCGCGCGCGCTTCAGCGTCGTCTTTCGCCAGTTTGCCTGAAATCAGCATCTCGACGCACAGCGCCATGGTCACGTCGAACAGTCGTGGGTTACGGTAAACGCCTGTCAGGAACTGAACGGCTTCGCGCACTTCGACGGCGTTACCGGCGCTGGAGGCCAGCACCTGATTCATGTCCGTCAGCAGTGCGGTGGTGCGCACGCCTGCGCCGTTGGCGACGCCAACGATCGCTTCAGCAAGCTGAGCAGAGAGTTCATAGGTTGGCATAAACGCGCCGCTACCCACTTTTACGTCCATTACCAGCGCGTCCAGCCCTTCTGCCAGTTTCTTCGCCAGAATAGAGGCGGTGATCAGCGGGATAGAATCAACGGTTGCGGTGATATCGCGGGTTGCGTAGAAGCGCTTGTCTGCCGGGGCAAGCGAGCTGGTCTGGCCGATGATCGCCACGCCAACGTCTTTAATAATTTCGCGGAAGCGGTTGTCATCCGGGAAGATATCGAAGCCCGGAATGGCTTCCAGTTTGTCGAGCGTACCGCCGGTGTGTCCCAGGCCGCGCCCGGAGATCATCGGGATATAACCGCCGCAGGCCGCCACCATGGGGCCGAGCATCAGAGACGTTACATCGCCTACGCCGCCGGTGGAGTGTTTATCGACAATCGGACCGTTGAGGTTGAGGCTCTTCCAGTCCAGTACGGTTCCTGAATCTCGCATCGCCATGGTCAACGAGACACGCTCAGGCATCGACATATCGTGGAAGAAGATGGTCATCGCCAGGGCTGCAATCTGCCCTTCTGAGATGGTGTTATCTCGAATGCCGTTGATAAAGAAGCGGATCTCTTCGTCGCTTAATGCATGACCATCACGTTTTTTACGAATAATTTCTTGTGCGAGAAACACGGTAACCCCCATGAGGAATCGGGTGAATGATGGCGGGTACGATATACCCGACCACGATCCTGTAGGCCGGGTAAGCGTAGCGCCACCCGGCAATTCAAACTTAGTAGCTGCTGGCGCTCTTACCGTCGCCATGACCCAGCGCTTTCAGCAGGCTTGCCAGCAGGCTGGACGCGCCGAAGCGGTAGTGACGTGAGTCCGCCCACTCTTCGCCGAACAGCTCGTCGGCAATCGCCAGGAACTGCTGCGCGTCTTCCGCAGTACGCACGCCGCCCGCCGGTTTAAAGCCCACAGTTTTGGACACGCCCATATCGCGGATCACTTCCATCATGATGCGCGCGCTTTCCGGGGTCGCATTCACCGGCACTTTACCGGTAGAGGTTTTAATGAAATCCGCACCGGCTTTGATGGAGATTTCGGACGCTTTACGAATCAGCGCTTCTTCTTTTAGTTCGCCGGTTTCGATGATCACTTTCAGCAGCACGTTTGCCGCCGCGCAGGCCTCTTTACAGGCTTTCACCAGGTCAAAGCCCACCTGCTCGTTGCCCGCGATGAGCGCACGGTACGGGAATACCACGTCAACTTCGTCTGCGCCGTAGGCAATCGCCGCGCGGGTTTCCGCCAGCGCGATCTCGATATCGTCGTTGCCATGCGGGAAGTTAGTTACGGTTGCAATGCGCACGTCCGGGGTACCCTGCTCTTTCAGCGTTTTGCGGGCAATCGGGATAAAGCGCGGATAGATGCAGACAGCGGCAGTGTTGCCCACTGGCGTTTTCGCCTGATGACACAGGGCGATGACTTTTTCATTGGTGTCGTCATCGTTCAGGGTGGTCAGGTCCATCAGTTTCAACGCGCGCAGGCTGCTTGCAGTTAAATCGGTCATAACATTCTCCAACGGCGGTGCCGTATCAATTTTACCTTGCGGGTCTGTGAGTATTCTAACATCCACCCGCATTCACACTTCGACATTCATCACAGTTAATGAAAACTACGTACAAATTTGCATTACTGTAATGAGATCTGATTCAAACTTTAATGCGTGAACTGCTGACGAATGCAGCGATTCCCCTCGTCAGATCAAAAGCCCTGACGGGATGGCTTCCTACAATCCGTTCATCATCCGCAGAACAATCAAGGAAGCGAACATGCCCCACGCCAGCCCCGACGCCCTGCAACAACGTTGCCAGCACATTGTGACAAGCCCGGTGTTAACCCCGGAACAGAAACGTCATTTTCTGGCGCTGGAAGCGGAAAACAATCTGCCTTATCCGGCACTTCCTGAGGCGGCTCGTGCCGCGCTGGACAAGGGATTTATCTGCGACATGTTTGAAGGCCACGCGCCCTATAAACCCCGTTATGTTCTGCCGGATTACGCAACGTTTCTGGCTAAAGGTTCAGAATGGCTGGAGCTGGAGGGGGCGAAAGATCTGGATGACGCGCTCTCGCTGTTAACCATTCTCTACCATCATGTGCCGTCAGTAACATCAATGCCGGTCTATCTCGGTCACCTTGATGCCTTACTGCAACCATATGTTAGAATTCTAACACAAGAAGCGATTAATAGCCGAATAAAACGTTTCTGGCGCTATCTCGACAGAACGTTGCCGGACGCCTTTACGCACGTCAACATTGGTCCGGCAGATACCCCCATCACCCGCGCCATTTTGCGTGCCGATGCAGAATTGAAGCAGGCTGCACCGAATCTGACGTTTATTTATGACCCGGACGTGACGCCGGACGATCTCCTGCTTGAGGTGGCAAAAAATATCTGTGAATGCAGCAAACCACATATTTCCCATGGCCCGGTGAATGATAAAATTTTCACAAAAGGCCGCTATGGCATCGTGAGCTGTTACAACTCGCTGCCGCTGGCGGGCGGTGGCAGTACGCTGGTCCGCCTCAATCTGCGGGCGATTGCTGAACACAGCGCGTCACCCGACGATTTCTTCACGCGTATGTTGCCGCACTACTGCCAGCAACAAATGGCCATCATTGATGCCCGCTGCGCGTTTCTCTATCAACAATCCGGCTTCTTTGAGAATAGCTTCCTGGTGAAAGAGGGGCTGATTGATGCCGATCGCTTTGTACCGATGTTTGGCATGTACGGCATGGCAGAGGCGGTGAATACGCTTTGCGAAAAAGCGGGTATCGACGGCCGTTACGGTAAGAGCGAGCAGGCTAACGCGCTGGGCTATCGCATCAGCGAGCAGCTGGCGGCGTTTGTGGAAAACACGCCGGTGAAATACGGCTGGAAACAGCGTGCGATGCTCCATGCACAGTCGGGAATAAGTTCAGATGTCGGTACCACCCCGGGTGCGCGTCTGCCGTACGGCGACGAGCCAGATCCCATCACTCATCTGCTGGCCGTGGCGCCGCATCACCCGCACTACTCCGCCGGGATCAGCGACATTCTGACGCTGGATGAGACGGTAAAACGCAATCCGCAGGCGGTCGTGCAGCTGTGCCTGGGGGCGTTTAAGGCCGGTATGCGGGAATTTACCGCCAACGTTGCCGGTAACGATCTGGTGCGCGTGACCGGCTATATGGTGCGGCTGTCGGATCTGGCACAGTATCGCGAAGCCGGATCGCGCACCAATACCACCTGGCTTGGCGAAGAAGCCGCACGCAATACCCGCATTCTGGATCGTCAGCCGCGCGTGGTCAGCCATGAACAGCAGATGCGCTTTAGTTAGTCAGGTTATCCCCTTCTCCTGCGTGGACGGGCCGGGCAGCCGCCTGGCCCTCTTCCTGCAGGGCTGTAACCTGCGCTGTAAAACCTGCCACAACCCGTGGACCATCGGGCGCTGCAACGACTGCGGCGACTGCGTGCCCCACTGCCCGCACGATGCACTGAACATTCAGGCCGGACGCGTCTGGTGGCAAGAGAATCAGTGCCAGCAGTGCGATACCTGCCTGCATCTGTGCCAGCAGCAGGCAACGCCAATGGCGCAGCGCCTGAGCGTGGAAGAGATCCTCGCGCAGGTCCGTAAAGCCGCCCCTTTTATTGAAGGGGTTACCGTGAGCGGCGGCGAAGCCACCACCCAGTTGCCGTTTTTGATCGCCCTGTTCACGGCGATCAAAACGGATCCCGCCCTGCGCCACCTGACGTGTCTGGTGGACAGCAACGGTCTGCTGGGGGAAACCGGCTGGCAAAGACTGCTGCCGGTACTGGATGGCGCGATGGTGGATCTCAAGGCGTGGGGAAACGAACATCACCGCGTGCTGACCGGACGCGAAAACCCGCAGATTAAGCAAAGCATTCGCTGGCTGGCGCAGCATCAGCGGCTGACGGAACTGCGTTTACTGATGATCCCTGAGCAGTGCGATTATCTGGAGCATCTTAAGCCCCTGACAACATTTATCCTCGGGCTGGGGAATGTGCCGGTACGCATTAACGCGTTTCACGCGCACGGGGTTTACGGCGAGGCGGCGTCATGGCGCAGCGCTACACCGGAGGACATCGAGCCGCTGGCGCTGGCGCTCGAAAAACAGCACATCACGGTGATCCGCCCGGCACTTTACCTATAGCGTGATGCCAAACAGCGCGCGGGTATTTTCCAGCAGCGCATCTGCAATCTCCGTTTCCGGCTCCTCACGCAGTTCACACAGCGTGGTAAACACGCGTGCCGCCTGTTCCGGGCGGTTCGGCTGCCCCTGAAAACCGTTTAACGGCATATCAGGAGCATCCGTTTCCAGTAACAGAGCAGACAGCGGTAACTGTGCCATTACGTCGCGCGTTTTGCTGGCCCGGGGATAGGTAATGGTGCCGCCCACGCCAATCTTATAGCCCAGTTCAATAAAACGCTGCGCCTGCTGCAAGCTACCGGAGAAACCGTGCACTACCCCTTTTCGCGGCAAATCGATGCGTTTCAGGTGCATCGCCAGTTTGTCGTGCGTACGTCGTGAGTGGAGGATCACCGGCAGATCGTGACGCTTTGCCAGCCTGAGCTGGGCATCAAGGATCGTCTGCTGGCGTTCAAACTGCGGATTATCGCGATAGAGATCGAGGCCGATCTCACCCATCGCGACCAGTTTGTTTTCGCGGGTTTGCAGCGCCGCATCCAGTACGTCGAGATGTTCGTCCAGATGGTGTTCTATCACAATAGGATGCAGACCCAGCGCGGCGTACAGCGCATCATGGCGGCGGGCGAGATCAAGCACGCGCTCGAATCTGTCCACTTCGATTGCAGGCACAATCATCGCGTGGATACCCGCCTGAGCGGCGCGCTCAATGCTCTGCGTCTCGTCCCCCGTAAACGGCGGAAAATCAAAGTGACAGTGGGTATCAACAAAGCGGTGCGTCACGCCAGATCCTCGTTATCCAGTAAAGCGTCATTCGCCTGCGGGACATCCACCAACGGCACGGTCAGCGGATCGTTAGCCACAATCGCAGGCGGCGTAATAATGTGTTTGTGCCGATGCAGCGGCGGTTGCTCTGCCAGCATTTTTCCAACCGTCGCCAGGAAGTAGCGTCCGCACAGTCGCCCCGTTTTATAATCTGCACGCAGCGCGGGTACACGGCTGCCGAGCGCCATACTGACCAGCGGTTTCGGCGGATAAATTTCAAAAATACGCAGCTTACCCGGCGGTTTTTCGATAAAGCGTTGCATCGCGCCGTAGGTGGTTTCATGCTGCTTCGCGATATTCACCAGCGGCTGCAGGCTACTGTCGCCCAACCAGCGCTCCATCCGTTTAAACCACTGCGGCGTGTAGTACATTTGCGACGGCACAGTGCGGATCACCACAATGGTTTTTGCCCCCCGCCGGGCCGCTTCCTGCACCGGCACCGCGTCACTGATGCCGCCGTCGAGATAGCTGATGCCGTCCAGCAGCGCGCCGGTCCGATAAAAGCCGGGAATGGCGCTGGAGGCACGGATGATATCCAGCCAGTTCTCTTTTTGCGGAGAGAAATAGCCCGGGGAATAATCATCGCCCCGGCTGGCGCACATCCAGAACGCCTTGCCGCTATCAAACAGGCGTGCGGCGGTATCCATCGCCAGCGGCATCTGGCTGGAGGTGGTTTCCAGCAGCCAGTCGAGATCGATCAGGTTGCCGCCGCGCACAAAGCGCACCGGGTTAAAAAATTCTTTCGCCGTGGTGTAGCGCATAATGACCTTTCGCGCGTAGCCGGGCTGGTTACAGACATAGGCAGACAGGTTCTGCGCCCCGGCAGACGTGCCGAAGTAAAGATCAAACGGGTTGAATTGCGCGCGCATAAATTCATCCAGCACGCCGGCGGTAAAAATGCCGCGCTGCCCGCCCCCCTCGCAAACCAGCGCAAGTTGACCAGCACGAAACGGTTTTAACGTCAGCGGCGCAATATTGCCGAGCGTAACGGGAATTCGTTGCCCCACCTCTGCTTTCCTGTTTTGATTATTTTCTCTCTCCACAGTAACGCACCCGACCAGCAACGCAAATAAGAAAAAGCCAGTCATCACGACTGGCTTTTTTTTGTTTAAGGAATATTGCGTTTGCTACGGACGTCTGCGTCCCGTAAACAGGCTCACCAGGAATAGGATGATACCGACAACGAAGACAATTTTAGCTGCCCAGGCCGCTGTACCCGCCAGTCCGCCAAAGCCCAAAGCGGCGGCAATTAACGCGATAACCAGAAATATAATGCCCCAACGAAACATAAGCCTCTCCTTTACCATAGTTAATGTCGGCCGCTAAATATGAGCGCTCAGGTCACTCACCGGCGTTTTTCCAGAGTCATTTTTATTTCGCCCGCAGGGCTGGCCTGTCGGGCGAATCGTGCAGGTTTACTTCGTTTTCAGATCGTTTTTAACGCTTTTCACACCATCAATCGCTTTCGCAATGGATTCGGCGCGGTCAATTTGCGCCTGAGAATCTACCGTACCGGAAAGCTGAACCACACCGTCGGTGGTTTCCACTTTGACTTTACGCGATGGCACGATGTCGTCAGCTAACAGTTTAGCTTTGATTTCGCTGGTCGTAGCGGCATCGCCTGCATAGCCTTTCACCGACGCGTTTTTGCTGTCACGGACGTGCAGTTTGTCACTTACAGACGCAACGCCTTCAACACCCTTCGCCACTTTTACGGCCTGTTCGGCCTGGGCCTGGCTTTCAACAAAGCCACTCAGGGTGACGACTTTTTGCTCGGTTTTTACGGAAATATCGGTGCTCTTGATAGCTTCATCATCTACCAGCGCGGCTTTCACTTTTGCTGTGATTGAGCTGTCATCCATGAAATTACCGACTTTATTCATAGAGCTATCGATTTTTTCCCCTGCGGTATTAGCGGTGTTTTGCGCTTTATCCATGGTGCTGGATTCCGCCAGAGCGGAGCCGCTTACCAGAACGCTACCCAATGTCACCGCCAGCAGAGTTTTAGAAATCTTCAGTCTTGTCATATTCATCGATGTATTCCTGTGTTTTGCCCGTTATTCGGGCTACATACTTCCTTAGTAGTTTTATATATTGCGAATAGACACACGGGCAAAATGGAGAACCTAAAGTCATGCATTGAACAGTTTATTCATCCACTCCCGGAGCTAAACACTGAGTTAAATATAGATCACTCTCACAGAGGTGCTTTCAGTTTCGGGCAAAAAACGAGCAAAAAGCGCGAAAATGCGATGAATTAAGAACATTCCGCAAGGGACTAATAAGACAGGAAATAAAGAAGAGCACGGCGGCTGCCGTGCTCTGAGAGGGGATTAGTGTTCGCGCGTTTTGCGGAACTGTACGTCAGGATAACGTTCCTGCGTCAGATTCAGGTTAACCATGGTTGGGGCGATATAGGTCAGATTATCACCGCCATCCAGCGCCAGCTGAACTTCGTTCTTACGCTTGAACTCTTCGAATTTCTTCACGTCAGCACATTCAACCCAGCGCGCGGTCGCCACGTTGACCGATTCGTAAATCGCTTCCACGTTGTATTCGCTCTTCAGACGCGCAACCACCACGTCGAACTGCAGCACACCCACCGCACCCACGATCAGATCGTTATTCGCGATTGGACGGAAGACCTGCACAGCACCCTCTTCGGAAAGCTGCACCAGCCCTTTCAGCAGCTGTTTCTGCTTCAGCGGATCTTTCAGGCGAATGCGGCGGAACAGCTCTGGCGCGAAGTTCGGAATCCCGGTGAACTTCATCATTTCGCCCTGCGTGAAGGTATCACCGATCTGGATGGTGCCATGGTTATGCAGACCGATAATGTCACCCGGATACGCTTCTTCCACGTGCGAACGGTCGCCCGCCATGAAGGTCAGCGCGTCGGAGATCACCACATCTTTACCGATACGCACCTGACGCAGCTTCATACCCTTTTCATACTTGCCGGACACCACGCGCATAAAGGCCACGCGGTCGCGGTGTTTCGGGTCCATATTGGCCTGAATTTTAAAGACGAAGCCGGTGAACTTCTCTTCTTTCGCTTCCACTTCACGGGTGTCGGTTTTACGTGGCATCGGCTGCGGCGCCCACTCCACCAGACCGTCGAGCATATGGTCGACGCCGAAGTTACCCAGAGCAGTACCAAAGAAGACCGGGGTAATTTCGCCGCTCAGGAACAGCTCTTTGTCGAACTCATGAGATGCGCCTTTCACCAGCTCCAGCTCGTCACGCAGCTGCGCAGCCAGCTCGTCACCCACCGCGGCGTCCAGATCCGGGTTATCCAGACCTTTCACGATGCGCACTTCCTGAATGGTGTGGCCTTTACCTGTCTGATACAGATAGGTTTCGTCTTTATAAAGGTGGTAAACCCCTTTGAACAATTTACCGCAGCCAATTGGCCAGGTGATGGGCGCACAGGCAATCTTCAGCTCGTTTTCCACTTCATCCATCAGCTCCATCGGATCACGGATGTCACGGTCGAGTTTGTTCATAAAGGTGAGGATTGGCGTATCGCGCAGACGGGTCACTTCCATCAGCTTACGGGTACGGTCTTCTACACCTTTTGCGGCGTCGATCACCATCAGGCAGCAGTCCACCGCCGTCAGCGTACGATAGGTATCTTCGGAGAAGTCTTCGTGGCCCGGGGTGTCCAGCAGGTTCACCAGGCAGTCGTGATACGGGAACTGCATCACGGAGGTGGTAATCGAAATACCACGCTGTTTTTCCATCTCCATCCAGTCAGATTTTGCGTGCTGGCTGGAGCCACGGCCCTTAACGGTACCGGCGGTCTGGATGGCCTGTCCGAACAACAGCACCTTCTCGGTGATGGTGGTTTTACCGGCATCCGGGTGCGAGATAATGGCAAAAGTGCGGCGTTTGGCCACCTCTTGCAGATAAGGAGACAACGTCATAATCAAATCTTCTTATATAAGCGCGACAGCAGGCCGCGCATCATGGAATACGAAAAATGCGGCTATTTTACCCATCAATGGGGGGCAGGCAATCATTGTTTACACAGGAGCTGCTCCAGTTCGTTCAACGACGTTACGGTCCAGGTTGGCTCAATACCTTCTGGCTTCACGCGGCCATGCGCATTCAACCAGACGGTGGACAGACCAGAATTCATGCCGCCCAGAATATCCGACTCCGCGGTATCACCCACCATCAGCACACGGTCGCGATCGGGGTTGCCGGCTTGCGCCAGTGCATAATCAAAAATACGTGGATCCGGCTTCGGCACGCCCACCTCTTCTGAGATCACCAGCGCGTCGAAATGATCGCGCAGGCCCGTGCGCTCAAGGCGAATCTGCTGCAGCGCGGTAAAACCGTTGGTGATGATCCCCAGTTTGACCTTGCCTTTCAGCGAATCAAGCAGGGAAACCGCCCCCGGCAGCGGGGCGCAGATATCGGCCATCGCATTGAGGAATGCCTCGTTTAACGCGCCTGGACTCACATTTAACCGTTCGGCCCAGACATCGAAACGCTGGTGCTGCAGTTGTAACGCGGTGATGGCACCGTTCTGGTAATCCACCCACAGCGGTTTATTCACCGCCTGATAGTCCTGAAAATCTTCAGCGGTGAAGGTCACGCTATAGTTCAAAAACATCCGCTGTAGACCACCGAACGAATCGAACGTAAAGAGCGTTTCGTCGGCGTCAAAGAAAATCCAGTCCCATTTCATCGTTACAACCTTATTTTTCGTTATCCAATCGGCAGAGCCATAATAATGGCGTCTTCACGTCCCTCTGCGGTCGGGTAGTAGTTACGGCGAATTGTCGCCTCGTTAAAGCCTAAGCTTTCGTAGAGCGCGATGGCGGCGACATTTGACGCGCGCACCTCCAGCCACAGGGTGAAAACGTCACGGGTTTCGAGCTCACGAATGAGATGCGTAAGCAGTTCTCTTCCCAGCCCACGGCGCTGAAACGCGGGATCCACCGCGATATTAAACAGCGTCGCCTCATCCAGAACGACCTGGGTTATCGCAAATGCGGCCAGGGTGCCGTCAACGTCCAGGCGGTAATTCAGATACCGTTCGCCCTGATTGCTGGCGAGTGTCTTTTCGCTCCACGGAAATGCATGGGCGCGTGTTTCAATCGCATACGCCGCAGGCAGATCAGGCGTCGTGAGGGAAGAAATCGTGTTCATATTCGCAGATTTGTTGCCATAGCGCGCTTCGCGCTTTTGGGTTGGCTTTCAGCTCTTCCAGCACGGGGGAGCTGATCTGGCTCCCGGAAAGGGATATGTCGTTTGTCTCGCCCATTCGCCAGCAGTTGCAATGGCTGTCAGGAGGAAGCATGGCGATCCTGTCCGGCGTCAGCTGTAAAACCTGGTCGGCCGTCAGCTTCAGGCTGCGAAGGACATCACCAATCAGGGCATCATTCAGGGCAGGCAGTTCTTCCGCCACCATCACCAGACGCACATGCGCAGGGATGGCGATGGCGATTTCACCCTGCAACGCCGTCGGGCGACGCAAGGCCCACTGGGTGATACCCAGCTGCTGCAACTGCCAGTCACGTCGGGATGTCATAGCGAAAACTCCTGTCTCTCAGGCGCGCAAATATAGCAAATGTGTCGAAAGTGCGCCATCTACCTACTATAATCCCCGCCTGAGTTTATTGAGGAACAATTCATGTCTGCATTTACCCCGGCAAGTGAAGTCTTGCTGCGTCACAGTGATGATTTCGAAGAAAGCCGTATTCTGTTTGCCGGAGATATGCAGGATGACCTGCCCGCGCGTTTCGACTGTGCTAAAAGCCGTGCCCACACCCAATACTACCACCACTGGCAGGTGCTGAGCCGCCAGATGGGCGAGCGCGCACGCTTTAGCCTGGTGGCGGAACAGAGTGATGTCGCTGACTGCGACACGCTGATCTACTACTGGCCGAAGAACAAACCGGAAGCGCAGTTCCAGCTGATGAATCTGCTCTCTCTGCTGCCGGTCGGGTGCGATATTTTCGTGGTCGGTGAGAACCGCAGCGGCGTGCGAAGCGCAGAGCAGATGCTGGAAGCGTACGCCCCGCTCAATAAAGTCGACAGCGCCCGTCGCTGCGGCCTGTATCATGGTCGTCTGGAAAACCAGCCTTCCTTTGATGCCGGGACCTACTGGGATGCGTATCAGCTTGATGGCCTGACCATTAAAACCCTGCCGGGCGTTTTCAGCCGTGACGGGCTGGACGTGGGCAGTAAGCTGCTGCTCTCCACGCTGACGCCGCACACCAAAGGCAAAGTGCTGGACGTGGGCTGCGGTGCAGGGGTACTGGCCACGGTGCTGGCAAGCCACTCACCAAAAGTCCGCCTGACGCTCTGTGACGTCAGCGCGCCAGCAGTTGAAGCCAGCCGTGCGACGCTTGCCGCAAACGGCTTCGAAGGGGATGTCTTCGCCAGCAACGTCTTCTCGGACGTTACCGGTCGGTTCGACATGATTATTTCAAATCCGCCGTTCCACGATGGCATCGAAACCAGCCTTGAAGCAGCGCAAACGCTGATCCGTGGCGCTGTACGTCACCTGAACAGCGGGGGTGAACTGAGGATCGTCGCCAACGCGTTTCTGCCGTACCCGAAAGTGCTGGATGAAACCTTCGGCTTCCATGAAGTTATCGCGCAAACGGGCCGTTTTAAGGTCTACCGTACCGTGATGACGCGTCAGGCTAAAAAGTAATCCACGGGTATTGTTTGCCGGAGAAGTGCCATCCCCCTCCGGCCATTTTTGCAGCAATCAAAACAACGCGCGCATTTTTCTATTGACGTAAAGCTCAAAACATCTAGAATGCGCCTCCGTGGTTACGATACTTTTGCAGTATCGATGGTATGCGAAGGTGGCGGAATTGGTAGACGCGCTAGCTTCAGGTGTTAGTGTCCTTACGGACGTGGGGGTTCAAGTCCCCCCCCTCGCACCATAAATCACGTTGATATTGCTCGCACTGGGCGAAGGTGGCGGAATTGGTAGACGCGCTAGCTTCAGGTGTTAGTGTTCTTACGGACGTGGGGGTTCAAGTCCCCCCCCTCGCACCAACGAGGCGATATCAAAAAGTAAGATAACTGTGCGAAGGTGGCGGAATTGGTAGACGCGCTAGCTTCAGGTGTTAGTGTCCTTACGGACGTGGGGGTTCAAGTCCCCCCCCTCGCACCAATTATCTTGTATCCCCTCTGAAGTCCTTCATGTTATTCCCTGTTATTTCAAACTCATCAGTATCACCAGAATTCCACTGACCAGCGCGACGCATGATGGCAACAAAACAAAGTGCCGTAATTGCTTATGCCAGATCATCGCTGAGGTCATCAGCAGCCCTGACACGATGATGGCTTTCCAGAGTTCAATGGAGAGATCGGCAAACATCAGACCGCCGAGGATGGCTCCCGGCAGTAATACCCCCCAACCACTTCCTAACACCCGGTTCAACATGGTTTGCCCTTTCGAATCGATAATGATAACCAATATCATATGACAAGCATTATCATTTGTCAGCACCGATAATTAAAAACCGTGGCCGTTTACCTTTCCCGTAATGACAGGCATTGTTTAAGGTGATAAATTGCCCACCTGTTAACTACTCATAAAGTTTCTCTGATAATTACTCGTTGATTTTTTTTGCTTCCATTATTGCGAAACAACATCCATTTATCTGTTTTAATTAAATTTTAATAAAAACGCACTACTATGACATCACAATCCTGGCGGTCTTTGGTCAACAGCAAATATCAATTATCGTTACGTTTATTTTTATTTTTGAACGCAACCTCAGCGGTGTTCTCGGTAACAAATCCGCTCTATTCTGTTCAGCTGTTATCTTTCCCCCTGCTGGCTATTTTTACGCTCAGCACCGGATTGCTGCTCTGGCACTGGCAAAAGTGTACCCGCAAGATAAATATTCCTGTGGTTTCAGCGATATTCGGTATTTTATGGGCCTGGCAAATCGCCTCAAAATTTTCGTTAATTACGCAGGATCGGGCGACATATTTGATCATGGCGCTATTAACGGTGCTTTTTATCGGTTCGCTGGCATTCGCCATTAATATCAAAGCGTTTACGCTCCACTCATTACCCGCATTTATTGTCTGCCTGTGGTTAAGCCCCTCTGAACACTGGTTGAGAATGATCTACTCTTTCATTCTTCCGGTCTTGGCTATCGGCGTTCACCACGTACTACAAAGACGTAACGATCGCTTCGCTCAGGAGCTCCTCTCCCGGTTACTGGAAGAACGAGAAACCCTGACCGATCTCAGCATGATGGATCCGCTTACCGGCCTGTATAACCGTCGCGGCTTGCAAAGCCGACTGGAGAATCTGCCCGCGGTAGAAAACGGCGAACACTTTGTCCTGCTAATGGATATCGATCACTTCAAGGCCTATAACGACCACTACGGCCATATGATGGGTGACCAGGCGTTAATCCGTGTCTCGGCAGCCATTCGTGATGCCGTACGCTCGCGGGATATTGTGGCGCGGTTTGGCGGGGAAGAGTTTATGGTACTGCTGACGAACATCTCGCTGGAACATGCCCGCCAGACGGCAGAGCGTATCCGTCAGAAAGTGTACGACTTAAAAATCCCCCACATGTTCAATGAGCGCGTCGCGACTAACGTCACCATCAGCATTGGTATTGCCATTTTCGAGAATGAAGACGCAGAAGGCGCGCTGGAAAAAGCAGATAAAGCCCTCTACGAAGCAAAGCATCTTGGGCGGAATAACATTCTGCTCAGCGAAGAACTACAGGCGGTTTAAGCACAGCATTCTCTCTCCAGGACAAAAGTCTTGCCATCGGTATGAGCAATAGTTAGGATTGGCAATCATTATCATTTAGATTTCTATCTATTATGGCCACTCATACCGTACAGACTGTTGAACCCCTCCTCTGGCGAGCCCGTCTCACCACGGGAGACTCTTCGCTTGCGGAAGCCATACGCGAAAAGATAGCGGCAACCCGTGCCCATCTGCTGGACTTTATCAAACTGGATGAGCCGCATCCGCACCACGCCATGACACTGGCACAGTGGCAGCAGCCGGCAAAACGCCAGTCGCTGCTGGCAACCTATTCTGACCATATCTATCGCAATCAACCCACCCTTACGCGGGAAAATAAGCCCCTGCTCTCTCTCTGGGCGCAATGGTATATCGGCCTGATGGCGCCTCCGCTCATGCTGGCATTGCTCACCCAGGAGACCATGCTGGATCTCTCCCCGGAGTATTTTCACGTTGAGTTCCACGAGACGGGGCGTGCGGCCTGCTTCTGGATCGATCTTCACGAAGACCCAACGGCCATGCATCTTTCTGCCACGCAGCGGATGGAGCGGCTCGTGACCCGCGCCCTGATGCCGGTGGTGAATGCTCTGGAAGAGACAGGTGAGATCAACGGGAAGCTTATCTGGAGTAATACCGGCTATTTAATCCACTGGTATTTGACGGAAATGAAGCTCCTGCTCGGTGATGAGAAGGTGGATGCCCTGCGTCAGTCCTTGTTCTTTACGAAACAGCTTGCAGATGGCCGCGATAACCCGTTATTCCGTACCGTAGTGCCGCGTGACGGGCTTCTGGTGCGCCGCACTTGCTGCCAGCGCTATCGCCTGCCGGACGTTCAGCAGTGCGGGGATTGTACGCTGAAGTAGTCAGGACCGGCCTGATGCCCTCATCCTGGCCCTCTCCCACAGGGAGAGGGAACAAACACTAAAAACGGCAACTTATGTTGCCGTTTTGCTTTTACCTAGGCCACCTGCTGATTTTCCGCTTCCGCATTACGCTGCGCTTCTTCCGCTTCCTGCTCCAGCAGTTGCTTCTCGTACACTTTAAAGAACGGGAAGTAGATGATGGCGGAGACACACGCAAGCACCACTACCAGGATGGCCGCGCGGAAATCCCAGCCCAGCGCCCATGCGGCGCCCACAGGCGCGGGTGCTGTCCATGGCACAACAGAGATCACGCGGCTTATCAAATCAAACTTCATTGCCGCCCAGGCCAGCACGGCGTTGACCATCGGTGCCAGCAGGAACGGAATAAAGAACACCGGGTTCATGACGATCGGCGTACCAAAAATGACCGGCTCGTTGATGTTAAAGATGCTCGGCACCACGCTCAGACGCCCGATTGAGCGCAGATGCGCTGAACGGCTGCGCAGGTAGCAGAACACCAGCCCCATTGTCGCCCCCGAGCCCCCAATCACGATAAAGAACGTCCAGAACGCTTCCATAAAGATATGGGGAAGAGGCTGGCTTGCCGCCAGGGCGGTCTGGTTAGCCCCGAGATTGGTCAGCCAGAACATCTGCAGCATCCCGGAGACAATTGCCGCCCCGTGGATCCCTGCGAACCACAGTAAATGACCAATCAACACCGCCAGCAGGATGGCAGGCAGAGAATCCGCAGCGGAAACCAGCGGTTTGAAGATTGACATAATGGCCTGCGGGATCAGCATGCCAAACTGAGACTGAATCAACAAACTCAGCGGATAGAGCGTCAGTACGACCACCAGCACCGGGATCAGCAGATCAAAGGAGTTTTTGATCATCGGAGGAACCTGGTCCGGCAAACGGATACCGATATTGTGCGCTTTGAGGAAACGCATCATCTCAACGCAGTAGATTGCTACCAAAATCGCAGTAAAGATCCCCGTGCCTCCCAGGTTGTCTACGGGCAGCGTGCCTTTGGTCTTAGGTGCAGCCACCAGCAGAAACGCCATCAGCGACAGCATGGCGCACATGAACGGATCTAACTGATGCGATTTCACATAGTGTTTGCCGAGGTTATAGGCAATGGCCGCACAAATATAAATGGACATAATGCCCATCGTCATATCGAACGGCGTCAGGATCTGGCCTTCAAATTGCTTTGCCATGTCCAGCCAGGCGCGCGCGAAGCCCCAGGTAGTGTCTGGCGAAAACGGTGGGTAAGCAAACACTAATAAAAATGAACCGACAATCATGAAGGGCATCGCGGAGATAAACCCGTCGCGGATAGCCATAACATGACGCTGGGAAGAGATCCGCCCGGCAATGGGACTGACGTAATTTTCAACGAAACGGAATATCAGATTAAACGCAGCATGGTTGGCAGACATAGCAGATCTCCTGTCAGACGTTCGATACGGGCGTTTTCACGCCACACGTTGTTCCATAAATCAGCTTCACAACCTTGCTGGCTCGTGTACCAGCGGTACTGCTCAGACGGAATGGTTTCATAATGTGCTCTTATTATTGGATACAGGGGACGTTACGTCCTCAGTATTAATCTCTGATTCACGCTCTGCAACCGGTTACTGTAACCGGTTTCCGTGAATGTGAAGGCGATCCAGAAATCGGCCATGTAGGATATTTGTTACTTAAGAGATATTTACAGCAGATAAATTCTTATGACAGATTACGCAGGATATTTGTCAGGAGGAAACAATGAGTTTGCAGTCTGTACAGCAGTTTTTTGCCGACAACGCGCCGGATATAGAAATCATTGAACTGAGTCAGAGTACCGCGACCGTTGCGCTGGCTGCTGCCGCTCATCGCGTTGAGCCGGGACAAATCGCCAAGACGTTATCGCTAAAAGTAAAAAATGAGGTGATTCTGGTAGTGGCGAAAGGCGATGCGCGTCTGGACAACAAAAAACTGAAAGATACCTTTGGTGCAAAAGCGCGCATGCTCAGTAGTGATGAAGTGGTGACGATTACAGGCCATCCCGTCGGGGGAGTCTGTCCGTTCGGGCTGGAAACCCCACTTTCTGTTTACTGCGATATTTCGTTAAAACAGTACGCGGAAGTGCTGCCCGCTGCAGGCGCCATCCACAGCGCCGTGCGCATTTCTCCAGACCGGATGGCTGAGCTGACGTCCGCAAAGTGGGTCGATGTATGCATTTAATTGATGTGCCAGAATGTATCTGGCGCATCAAAAAATCACCGATTATAAAAATGCCGGCGAGCCTGACACCGAACAGCGCATGTCTCTTGCCGGAAGATGAGTAAGAATATCCGCCGCATCAAGCAACCCTACGTCAGAATTCACCCCCAGTTTCACCATCGCATTAAACTTGTGCGCGCGGATGGTTTTAATATTGCGTTCAAGTTGTGTCGCGATTTCAGGAATGGAAAACCCGAAAGACATATACCGCAATATCGCCCGCTCCGTTGGGCTTAACAATCTGTTTTGATTGACATACCAGTGGTTCAGCATATTGTCATTGATATGATGCGTCTCTCTCAATAGCACCACCAGCTCCTCCTGCAGGTGGCTCAGCGGTACCGATTTACTCACAATGCCATGCAGACGAGAAGGCGACAGATGGCTTATCAGGCGCGCTTCCATGTCATCAGACGCAAGTACAATTCGCTGAATATCGCTATGGGTGAAAGCGAGATCCCGCAGGGAAGCCAGGCAGTTACGACGCTCTTCACGCGCATCCGAGAGCGAATAGATCACCGAGAAAAAAGAGATGTTGGTCAGCGCCTTTTTAAAGCTTTCGAACTGACTGAAGAGGTGCAGTCGATAATGGCTGAGCATCGGCATCGCAAAAAGATGCTGCAGCCCAACGGCACTCATTGTGCAATTTTCGATGACAGCGATATGTCCTGGTGTATCGGTTTTTTCCATTCCTCATACTCTCCATAGGCTGACATTAAACTCAGCTCTCTCATTCCCTGTGCACTGTTAATCCAGGCGTACATATCAGCATTGCTGCGCAGCGACAACCGTCGCATCGCACTGTTTTTCTGCGCACTGATCGTTTTGTTGCTCTTCTTGAGCAGGGTAGCAATTTGGTTAATTCCCCAGCCCTTACCTAGCAGGCGTAACACTTTGCGTTCAGAGTGGGTAAGCGCAACAAACGGTTCGTCTTCGGTTTCCGCCTCGGCGGGTTCAGGAGACAATAACGTCTGGCTTATCCGCTCCGCCCGCTCGCTACCTGCACGAATAGCATTAATCACGCCTTCAATCGGTTCCATTTCTGAAAGCAACGTGCTTTCCGGGCGCATAAGCAGTTCCACTGCAATGGGATAAAGGGGACGAGAGACCATAAAAATCCAGTGAATATCCCGGTATTGGTTCAGTAAGTTGTAATATTCTTCTAACGTTCCCCGGGGTTTCCTGTATTCACCTGAAATATCAGCAATAATGACATTAGCCCGGCGAAGCTGAAGTAACGTTAACTCCTGCAGCGAACGACAATAAGTCAATTCAAATTCTGGGAAATGGTTTGCCATAACGCTGCCTAACCCGTTTTGCATAACGGGTACCCTGCTAATAACTACGCCATGTTTACCATTCAATGACAACATAGACCCTCCGTGTCCATTTTTCATTTGATGAGTAGCGTCTAAACGCATCAAGATTTATGTTTTTTCGTCCCTGAGTGTAGACTGATTAATACAAGCAGAAGATGAGATATGTTCTTAGCTTAAGAAAGGCCTAAAACAACGCTAATATCTCACAAAGCGCAATTAAATTTAATTGCAAGAGCATTAAAATAATGAAAATATAAAATAAGAATAACTTAATACAAATATTCTATATTTCGACTCATACAAATTCGTCGTATTTATATTTAAACCTCATTCTCTTTCGCGAACCGGGCTGCAACTGTTTGCAGGAATCTTGATCTGACCCAGAGCAAGGGATACCGCACTCTGTGCTAAAAGTAAGCATCAGGGGCCAACAGGCAAGCGACTCACCAACACTTCGGGACACTACATGCAGGCAGAAATATCGATGCAGCGTGCCACCACGCGGCTGTGTATTCAGTGCGGACTTTTCCTGCTCCAGCACGGGGCGGAAAGCGCCCTGGTCGAGGAGCTTTCGACGCGTCTGGGGCTGGCATTGGGGATGGATAGCGTCGAAAGCGCGATTTCATCGAACGCTATCGTGCTGACCACCATCAAAGATGGCCAGTGCCTCACCTCTACCCGTAAAAACCACGACCGCGGCATTAATATGCATGTGGTAACCGAAGTGCAGCACATCGTCATTCTGGCTGAACATAAGCTGCTCGACCTGAAAGAGATAGAAAAACGGTTCAACCAAATCAAACCCCTACGTTATCCGCGCTGGCTGGTGGTTTTGATGGTGGGGTTATCGTGCGCCTGTTTTTGTAAGCTCAATAAAGGGGGCTGGGACGGCGCGTTCGTGACCTTCTGCGCCAGCAGCATCGCCATGTATGTACGCCAGGTACTGACGCACCGGCAGTTGCACCCGCAAATTAACTTCTGCATCACCGCGTTTGTTGCCACCACGGTGTCGGGGCTGCTGCTGCGCCTGCCGCAGTTTGCCAACACGCCCACTATCGCCATGGCCGCCAGCGTGCTTCTGCTGGTTCCGGGCTTCCCGCTGATTAACGCCGTTGCCGATATGTTTAAAGGGCACATCAATACCGGTCTGGCGCGCTGGGCGATTGCCAGCCTGCTTACGCTGGCAACCTGTATCGGCGTAGTGATGGCCATGACGCTGTGGGGGTTACGCGGATGGGCATAATAACGTTTCTGCTGGTACTGATGCAGGACATGATCCTGGCCGCCATTCCCGCCGTCGGCTTTGCGATGGTCTTCAACGTCCCGCAGCGCGCTTTGCCATGGTGTGCGCTGCTGGGCGCCATCGGTCATGGCTCGAGAATGATCATGATGACCGCTGGTTTTAACATCGAGTGGTCAACTTTTATGGCCTCCATGCTGGTCGGCAGCATTGGTATTCAGTGGTCGCGCTGGTATCTGGCGCACCCTAAGGTGTTCACCGTCGCGGCCGTCATCCCGATGTTCCCCGGCATTTCAGCCTATACGGCCATGATTTCAGCGGTAAAAATCAGCCACTTTGGCTACACCGAGCCACAGATGATCCTGCTTCTGAGCAACTTTCTTAAGGCCTCATCTATTGTTGGCGCACTCTCGATCGGGTTGTCGATCCCGGGGCTGTGGCTTTACCGCAAACGCCCGCGCGTTTGATGTTTGTGTTATTTCGCTGCCATGGGGATAATCTTTCTATTCCGTTTAGTGACGATAAGGAAAGGATGTGGCAAACCCTGGCAGCGAACTCCCTGAGCACAGTGAAGAATCCAGCCTGAAGGAAAAAATCTTTCAGAGCGCTATCGCCCTTTTTGCCGAATATGGGTTGAACGGCGCCCGCATGGAGCAGATCGCAGAGAAAGCAGGCACCACTAAACGGATGGTGGTTTACCATTTTAAGAACAAAGAAAATCTGTACCTTCTCGTTCTTGAGTACGTCTACACCCGGATCCGCGCCAGTGAAAAAGCGCTCAGCCTTGCAGAGATACCGCCGGTTGAAGCGCTGGTGCACCTGGTGGAAGCCACCTTTGACTACCACGCAGACCACCCGGATTACATTCGTATTATCTGCATGGAGAACATGCAGCGTGGTCGCTTTATGCAGCAATCCAGCTACCTGCGCCAGGTCAACCGCAGCGCGCTCGACCTGCTCGACGATATCCTGCGGCGCGGAAAAGAAAAGCAGTTGTTCAGCCAGTCGGTTGACCCGCGGGATCTTCACCGCCTGATCAGCAGCTTCAGCTTCCACTATGTTGCCAACAGCTACACCTTTACGCTGCTGTTTGAAGAGGGAGCAGACGAGCAGGCTCAGCGCCAGCACTACCGGAAAATGGCCGTTCAGGTGGCGCTTCGTTATACCTGCCCATAAAATTGCTTGCAATTATATCGCGCACTATCTATATTCAACTCATGAACGCAAAAACGAACGACACCATCAACGCGCTTCTGCTGGATAACCAGCTCTGTTTTGCCCTCTATTCGGCAAACCTGGCGCTTAACAAGCTGTACCGGCAACTGCTGGCACCGCTGAACCTGACCTACCCGCAATACCTGGTGATGCTGGTACTGTGGGAGCAGGATGACATTACGGTGTCGGACATCGGTGAGCGGCTGTTCCTTGACTCTGCTACCCTGACGCCGCTGTTGAAGCGTCTGGAAAGCGCCGGGCTGATCAACCGTCAGCGTTCGCGTAAAGATGAACGCCAGGTCGCCGTCACGCTGAGCGATGCGGGACGTGAGCTGCAGCAGCAGGCCTCCGGGATCCCCCACGCGGTGGGATGCGCAGCGCAATGTGACACTGACACCATGCTGGCACTCAAGCAGCAGCTTGAACTTTTGCGACATCAGTTACATCACGCGTAAGGCTATACTTTACGCGTATTTATTTACCCAAATAAATCGTGTGCTATTTAATAGCACACACTAACGTAAGATGAGGAACCTGCCATGTCTTTAGAAAAAGTTGTCTACACTGCCAAAGCAAAAGCGACCGGAGGCCGTGACGGCCGCGCAACCTCTTCCGATGGCGTCCTGGACGTCAAACTGGGTGTGCCAAAAGAGATGGGCGGCATGGGGGGCGAAGTGACCAACCCTGAACAGCTGTTTGCTGCCGGCTACTCTGCCTGTTTCCTGGGGGCGATGAAATTTGTGGCTGCACGCGACAAATTTACGCTGCCAAAAGAGGCCTTCATTGAAGGTGAAGTGGGCATTGGTCCACTGCCAACCGGTTTTGGTATCGAAGCCAAACTGAACATTCACGTTGAAGGCATGGATCCTGCAGAAGCCAAAAAACTGGTGGATGCCGCGCACATTGTGTGCCCGTACTCTAACGCGACCCGCGGCAACATCGACGTGACCCTGAATATCATCGCGTGATAAATGCCTGATGGCGCTGCGCTTATCAGGCCTACGACTGTAGCCCCGGTAAGCGCAGCGCCACCGGGGAAATCCCCTCCATTCCCTCATCCTCTCTGTGCTACCATAAGCCCATATCACGCCCGTAGTAATCAGTAGAGAAAGCGTTATGTCCTCCAGAATTCTGACCACCAGCATTGCTGGTATTGATGCCTTTATGCGCGATCCCCGCGGTGTGTTGACGCACGCCGAAGGCGGCACGCTTGCAGTGTTGGCCGATAACGCCCCGGCGTTTTACGCCCTCACCCCGGAGCGTCTGGCGCAGCTTCTGGAGATAGAAGCGCGGTTGTCGCGCCCGGCAAGTGACGTCACGCTCGATAACCAGTTCTTTGAAGAGCCGGGTAACGCCCCCGTCACGGTGCCGATGGGGAAATTTGCCCTGTACGCGGGCTGGCATCCGGATGTGGATTTTCAGCGGCAGGCGGCATTGTGGGGCATTGCGCTGACGCAACCGGCTACCCCTGAGGAGCTTGCCGCCTTTATTGCCTGGTGGCAGGCAGAAGGCAAAGTCTTCACCCACATTCAGTGGCAGCAAAAGCTCGCCCGCCATCTGCAAATTAACCGCGCCAGCAATAACGGCCAGCCAAAACGCGATATCAACGCTTTTTCAGAACCGGATAAACAGATCCCTAATGGATTCCGAGGTGCGAAATGAAAAACGTCGGCGACCTGATGAAACGACTGCAAAAGATGATGCCAGCCAATGTGAAGCCTGCCTTCACAACGGGTGAAGAACTTCTGGCGTGGCAAAAAGAACAGGGTGAGATCCGCGCTGCCGCCCTCGCCCGTGAAAACCGGGCGATGAAAATGCAGCGTACCTTTAACCGCTCCGGTATTCGCCCCCTGCATCAGAACTGCTCATTCGATAACTATAAAATTGAGACCAACGGGCAGATGAACGCCCTGGCCGCCGCCCGGCAGTACGTGGACGAATTCGACGGCAACATCGCCAGCTTTATCTTCAGCGGTAAGCCCGGCACCGGTAAAAATCACCTGGCCGCCGCCATCTGCAACGAACTGCTTCTGCGTGGGAAATCGGTGTTAATCATTACCGTGGCCGATATCATGTCTGCCATGAAAGACACCTTCAGCAACCGTGAAACCAGCGAAGAGCAGTTGCTTAACGATCTGAGCAATGTGGATTTGCTGGTTATTGACGAGATCGGTGTTCAAACCGAATCCCGCTATGAAAAGGTGATCATTAACCAGATTGTCGATCGCCGCTCTTCTTCCAAGCGTCCCACCGGCATGCTGACCAACCACAATATCGACGAGATGACCCGCTTACTGGGCGAGCGCGTGATGGATCGCATGAAGCTGGGCAACAGCCTCTACGTCATCTTTGACTGGGAAAGCTATCGCAGCCGCGTCACCGGTAAAGAGTATTAAGACAGTTCCAGGAATCGCCGCCGGAGCGGAGGTATATACTGGACCGCTTCCGGCCCAAAACGGACCTTTTTGAGAAAGCCATTATGAAAAAACAGATTCTTTTCAGCACACTTTTAGGCGCCCTGCTGGTCACCGGCATGGCCCATGCCGCGTCATGGCAGGAGTCCCTCTCCAGCGCCGCCAGCGAACTCACCAAAGAGAGCGGCAGCACTCAGGGCGGGCTGTCAGCCTCTTCCCTCACCAGCCTGCTGGGCAATAGCTCCCAGAGTCTGAGTGCCGGCACCATGAACAACGCAGCAGGCATCCTGGAATACTGTGCGAAACAAAAACTGGCTTCCGTGACCGATGCGCAAAATGTGAAAAACCAGGTGCTCGGCAAGCTGGGTCTGGACACCCAGGAGCAGAAAGCCGACACCAACTACATGGACGGCATTCAGGGTCTGCTGAACGCGCAAAATGGTCAGCAGCTGAATCTGAGCACCCTTGGCAACTCATCTCTGGCGAAACAGGTGAAAACCAAAGCCTGCGATCTGGTGCTGAAACAAGGCGTTAATTTCATCTCCTGATCGGCCCCATTTCCTGCCACAACACGCCGCGTTTAATACGTTAGTCTTGCAACGCGGCGTGAAACCGGCATTTTCCCCTTCTGCCCTCGTCTCAGCATCCGTACAGCAGGATGCGACCGCCTTCAAAAAAACGATTTTCTAAACCAATTCCTAACAACGGCACACTTTCGTGACACTAAAATTGCAGCTTAGCGACATCACCATTACATTGTATTACCCAAAAAATAATCAATTAGCCAGCGAAGCACCTGGCGTCATGAGGATATGCTGTTGTCAGAGTTAATGTCCCTTGCCCTTTTTCTGGCCTCCATCGGCGTTTACGCCTGGAAAGCTGGCCGTAACACCTGGTGGTTTATCGCCACGCTGGTGGTGCTCGGCATTTTTATTGTTTTAAACATTACGCTCTACGCCAGCGATTACTTTACCGGAGACGGGATAAACGATGCGGTGCTCTACACCCTGACCAATAGCCTGACGGGCGCGGGCGTGGGTAAATATATCCTCCCCGGTCTGGGCCTGGTGCTGGCGCTGGTGACCATTTTTGGCGCGCTCGCCTGGGTGCTGCGCCGCCGCCGTCATCTTCCGCACCACCATGGCTACAGCCTGCTGGCGCTTTTCCTTGCGCTGGCCTCCGTGGATGCCAGCCCGGCATTTCATCAGATCACCGAGCTGGTGAAATCCCAGTCGCGCGACGGTGACCCGGATTTCGTGGCGTACTATAAAGAGCCATCGAAAACGATAGCCAACCCGAAGCTTAATCTGGTGTACATCTACGGTGAGAGTCTGGAGAGGACCTATTTCGATAACGACGCCTTCCCGAACCTGACGCCGGATCTGGGCGCGCTGAAAAACGAAGGCCTCGACTTCAGTCACACCATGCAGCTGCCCGGCACCGACTACACCATTGCCGGAATGGTTGCCTCCCAGTGCGGCATTCCTCTGTTTGCCCCCTTTGAAGGCAACGCCTCAGCTTCAATGTCGAGCTTCTTCCCGCAGAATATCTGCCTGGGCGACATCCTGAAAAACTCCGGTTACGAGAACTATTTTGTCCAGGGGGCCAACCTGCGCTTTGCCGGGAAAGATGTGTTCCTGAAATCACACGGGTTTGATCATCTGTACGGCTCAGAAGAGTTAAAAACGACCGTCGCCGACCCCACTTACCGCAACGACTGGGGCTTCTACGACGATACCGTGCTGGAGGAGACCTGGAAAAAATTCGAAGAACTGTCCCGCGCCGGGAAACGCTTCTCCCTCTTTGCCCTGACGGTAGATACTCACCATCCTGACGGTTTCGTCTCGCGCACCTGCAAGCGCAAACGCTACGACATTGACGGCAAAGATAATAAATCCTTCAGCGCCGTCACCTGTAGCCAGGAGCATATCGCCGCCCTTGTTCAGAAAATCAAAACCTCACCCTGGTTCAAAAACACGGTGATCGTGGTCTCTTCAGACCATCTGGCGATGAAAAACAGCGCGTGGGATCAGCTGAACAAACAGGATCGCAGCAACCTGTTCTTCGTTCTGCGCGGCGACACACCGCAGCAGGAGGTAATCGCCACCAAGCGTAATTCGATGGATAACGGCGCCACGGTGCTGGATATTCTTGGCGGTGACAACTTTATTGGCCTGGGCCGCAGCACGCTGTCGGGACAATCGCTGTCCGAAGTGTTCCTCAACATGAAGGAAAAAATCCTCGCCTGGAAGCCGGATATCATTCGTCTGTGGAACTTCCCGAAAGAGATGAAAGACTTTACTATCGATCAGGATAAAAAAACGATCGCCTTCTCAGGCAGCCACTTCCGGCTGCCGCTGCTGCTGCGCGTGTCAGATAACCGCGTTGAGCCGCTGCCCGAAAGCGAATACTCGGCGCCGCTGCGCTTCCAGCTGGCGGAGTTTGCCCCGCGAGATAACTTTGTCTGGGTCGATAAGTGCTACAAAATGGGCCAGCTCTGGTCGCCGCCGCTGGCGCTGTCGACGGACTGGTGCGTCTCTCAGGGGCAGCTTGGCGGGGAGCAAACCGTGCAGCACGTGGACAAGCCAGTATGGAAGGGCAAAACCGCCTTCAGGGATACGGTTATCGATACCGCCCGCTATCAGCGCAACATTGATATGCTGAAAATCGTCGACAACGATATTCGTTATAAAGCGGACAGCTTTATCTTCAACGTCGCCGGTGCGCCGGAAGAGGTTAAACAGTTCAGCGGTATCTCTCGTCCGGAGTCCTGGGGACGCTGGTCCAACGCACAGCTGGGCAATGAGGTAAAAATTGAGTATGCCCACCCCTTGCCGCAGAAATTCGACCTGGTGATCACCGCCAAAGCGTATGGCGCTAATGCTAACCGCCCTGTTCCGGTACGCGTGGGCGACAGCGAGCAAACGCTGACCCTTGGCAACGAAGTCAGCACCACCACGCTGCATTTCGATAATCCTTCACGGAGTAATACCCTGGTGATTGTGCCGCCAGAGCCGCAATCCACCAATGAAGGCAATATTCTCGGCCACTCACCGCGCGAGCTCGGGATTGGCATGGTCGAAATTAAAATCGTGGGTAACGCAGGCTAATGCGTGTCGGCCTTAACATCACCGTTCGCCCAACACGCCCCGGTGACGTCACCGCCCTGCCCGCCATAGAACGCGCGGCGGGCGAGCGTTTCCGGGATTACCCGGAACTCGCCTGGCTTGCAGAGGGCGAGGTCATTTCCGCTGAGCAGCATCTCGACTACGCCGAACGCGGACTGAGCTGGCTGGCGCTGGCCAACGACCAGCCGGTCGGTTTTATCCTCGCAGAATTGCATGCTTCGTCGCTGTTCATCGTGGAGCTTTCGGTGCATCTGGACTGGCAGGGAAAAGGGATCGGCCGACGGCTCATCGCCTGTGTCGCTTACCAGGCCCGCAAAAGGGGGCTGGCATCGCTGACGCTGACAACCTTCCGGGACGTGCCGTGGAATGCGCCGTTCTATGCGCGGCTGGGGTTTGAAATGATAACGACGCTGACGCCTGAACTGCGTGAAAAACGCGAAGAAGAGACGGCGCACGGTTTAGCGTATGACGCTCGCTGTGCCATGCGCCTGCCTCTGTAATATCGCCCGGTGGCGCACCGCCATTGCGTAGGCCGGGTAAGGCGTAGCCGCCACCCGGCATCACACAGCGTTAGAAGGTTTCCCAGTTATCGCCCGCATCCGCGGTCGCCGGTTTACGCATCACCACCGGTGCAGCAACGCTTTTGGCAGCGGCAAACTCACGTGCTTTCATCTGCTCCTGCTGAATACGGAACACCGCGACGGCCTGCGTCAGGCGGCTCGCCTGCTCTTCCAGCGCCGCAGCGGCAGCAGCAGACTCTTCCACCAGCGAGGCGTTCTGCTGAGTCACGCGATCCATCTCCGCCACCGCCAGACCAACCTGATCGATACCGCGGCTCTGCTCATCAGAGGCAGAGGCGATTTCGCCCATGATATCGGTCACGCGGGTCACCGCATTAACGATTTCACCCATCGTTTCACCGGCGCTTTCCACCAGCGTTGAGCCCACTTCCACACGACCGACGGAGTCTTCAATCAGGCTCTTGATCTCACGGGCAGCCTGGGCACTGCGCTGGGCCAGGTTACGTACTTCACCTGCCACGACGGCGAATCCGCGACCCTGCTCACCCGCACGTGCAGCTTCAACCGCCGCGTTCAGTGCCAGAATGTTGGTCTGGAAGGCAATACCGTCAATCACGCTGATAATATCGGCGATTTTCTGCGAACTGCCCGCGATGTCGCGCATGGTTTGCACCACGTTATCCACCACTTTCCCGCCCTTCTGTGCGGTTTCAGACGCACTCAGCGCCAGGTTGCTCGCCTGGCGGGCATTCTCGGCGTTCTGCTTCACGGTCGCCGTCAGCTGCTCCATGCTGGCTGCGGTCTCTTCCAGGGAAGCGGCCTGCTGTTCCGTACGGGAAGAGAGATCGTTATTGCCCATCGCGATTTCGCTCGCGCCGCTGTAGATGGCGTTTGCGCCGTTACGCACGTCACCAACGGTACGCACCAGTTCGCTCTGCATATGACGCAGCGAGTCGGCCAGCTCACCCATCTCGTTAGCGCCTTCCACTTCAATGCGCTTCACCAGATCGCCGCTGGCGATATGGCGGATGTTGTCGATGAGACGGGTCAGCGGAGAGATCAGCGCCTGCTTGATACCCAGCCACACGCCCACGATGACCACCAGCACAACCATCAGCACGCTGATCAGCACCCAGATCGCCTGGCTGTAAGAGCTGTTGCTGTTTTCCACCGCCATCTGATACAGCTTATCGTTCTGCAGCAGGTAGTTCACATACTGCTTCTCAAAACCATCCTGATAGCTCTGGGTAGGCTGATCGAAGAAAGCGTTAATTTTGCCTGCCCCCAGCAGCTGAATCAGCTCCGCCAGCGCGCCGTGATAAATATCGTAGTTACGCTTAATTTCCATCGCTTCAGCGTCGCTCTGACGCGGATCGCGCGGCAGGGCTTCGTAGGCGGCCCAGTTTTTTTCCGCCTGTTTCAATGACACAGAGGCAATTTGCATCAGATCGTTCACGGTCGCGCCGCTACCGATATTGTTCTGATCCATCATGTAGCGGATGCCCGCGCGGTTCAGGGTGTTACGGGTTTGCAGCAACGCCACCCAGCTGGCGTTCAGCGTGGATTGTTGCTGGCGAATGGTTTGCAGGACGGTGAAATTCTCTTTGTCATGCTTCAGGGCATTGAAGAAAAGACCACCGGAGGTCAGTTGTAAAAGGCCAAATATCGCTAAAACCAGCATTAAGCTGGTGACAATCTTGATACGGTTTAACATGTTTTCTCTTCCTTCAGACAGATACAGAATTTTCGGCCTGGAAAGGGAAAACTTTACGAAAATCATCCTTTAATTTGTGGTTTTTACTCTTCGTCACGCGCTGCGTTATGGCGGTTTCCCAGCGCGATAAACTCCTCAAGCAGCGCCGTCAGCTGTTTCATCTTCTCCGGCGTATATTCCGCCTCTATTTGCTGGTACGCCTCTTCCACCTGCGCCTGAGCGTGCTCGTACAGCGCGTTGCCCTCTTTGGTCAGCGACACGTACAGTTTGCGCTGGTCATTGACCGGTTTTAAGCGCAGCACCAGACCGTCGCGCTCCATGCGCGTCAGAATGCCCGTCAGGCTCGGGCGCAATATGCAGGTCCGAAACGCCAGATCGTGAAAATCCATCGAGGGATGTTCAGCCAGTACGCGCACAATGCGCCACTGCTGCTCGGTCAGGTTATGCCGCTTCACAATTGGTCGGAAGTAGGACATTGCCGCTTCCCGCGCCTGCAACAGGGCGATAGTTAAAGAATCATGCATAGCCACTCCCGCTTATTGTTAACAAGTAAACAATTCAAAATCGCTGTTTTAATCAACTGCTTTTTGACCATCGAAAAGTCTAACAGAAACAACAGCACTTTATTAACACGATGATAAATATATCATTTTAAACGAAAGTGTAAATTTATTGTTATTCATATCACAAATATTTCACTTCTGATTGCGAAATAATCAGCAAAAGCATAAAACCAGATCATTAACATATTAACAAAATCAACGCCGGCGTTCCGGCCTGAGGAGTATGTCAATGAAAGGTACCGTTTTTGCCGTGGCGCTGAACCACCAAAGCCAGCGCGACGCCTGGGCTGAGGCGTTTGAAAAAGCCCCTTACAACACCCCGCCGAAAACCGCGGTGTGGTTTATCAAGCCACACAACACGGTGATCCGCGCAGGTGAACCCATCCCGTTCCCGCAGGGTGAGACGGTGCTGAGCGGCGCAACCGTCGCGCTGGTGGTGGGCAAAACGGCCAGCAAAGTTCGCGTCGAGGATGCGGCGGCCTACATCGCCGGATACGCGCTGGCCAACGAGGTAAGCCTGCCGGAAGAGAGCTTTTATCGTCCGGCAATCAAAGCCAAATGCCGGGACGGGTTTTGTCCGCTGGGTGAGCTGGTCGCCGTCGACAACGTGGATAACCTGACTATCATCACCGAAATCAACGGCCGCGAAGCGGACCACTGGAACACCGCCGGGCTACAGCGCAACGCCGCCGAACTGCTGAGCGCCCTGAGCGAGTTCGCGACCCTGAATCCGGGCGATGCGATCTTGCTCGGCACGCCGCAAAGCCGCGTCGAGATCCGCCCGGGCGATCGGGTACGCATTCTGGCGGAAGGGTTCCCGGCACTGGAAAACCCGGTGGTGGATGAACGCGACGTGGCGATGGCTCAGGGCGCGCACCCTCACCCCACGCTGTTCGCCCTCGGCCTGAACTACGCCGATCACGCCAGCGAGCTGGCATTCACGCCACCGACCGAGCCGCTGGTATTTATCAAAGCGCCCAATACCTTCAACGGCGACAACCAGACCTCGGTACGCCCGGACAACGTTGAGTACATGCACTACGAGGCGGAGCTGGTGGTGGTCATCGGCAAAACCGCGCGTAAGGTCAGTGAAGCCGAGGCGATGGATTTTGTTGCGGGCTACACGGTCTGTAACGACTACGCCATTCGCGACTATCTCGAAAATTACTACCGCCCGAATCTGCGGGTCAAAAGCCGCGACGGGTTAACCCCCATCAGCCCCAACATCGTGCCAAAAGCAGCCATTCCCGATCCGCATAACTTAACCCTGCGCACCTTCGTCAACGGTGAATTACGTCAGGAAGGGACCACGGCGGATCTGATCTTCAGCATCCCATACCTGATTGCATACCTGAGCGAATTCATGACTCTGCAGCCGGGCGACATGATCGCCACCGGCACGCCAAAAGGACTGTCCGACGTGGTACCGGGGGATGAAGTGGTGGTGGAAGTGGAAGGCGTGGGTCGCCTGGTAAACCGGATTGTGAGTGAGGAGACGGCAAAATGAAAAAGATTAACCACTGGATCAACGGCAAAAACGTGGCGGGAAGCGACTACTTCCACACCACCAATCCGGCCTCCGGCGAGGTGCTGGCAGAAGTCGCCGCCGGCGGGGAAGCGGAAATCCATCAGGCCGTGGCGGCAGCAAAAGAGGCTTTCCCAAAGTGGGCCAACCTGCCGATGAAAGAGCGTGCGCGTCTGATGCGTCGCCTGGGCGATCTGATTGACCAGAACGTGCCGGACATTGCCGCGATGGAAACCGCCGACACCGGCCTGCCCATCCACCAGACCAAAAACGTGCTTATCCCGCGCGCCTCGCACAACTTTGAGTTCTTCGCCGAAGTGTGCCAGCAGATGAACGGCAAAACCTACCCGGTTGACGACAAGATGCTGAACTACACCCTGGTGCAGCCGGTGGGCGTCTGCGCGCTGGTGTCGCCGTGGAACGTGCCGTTTATGACCGCCACCTGGAAGGTCGCCCCATGCCTGGCGTTGGGGAATACCGCCGTGCTGAAGATGTCTGAACTCTCGCCGCTGACCGCCGACCGTCTGGGCGAACTGGCGCTGGAGGCGGGTATTCCGGCGGGCGTGCTGAACGTGGTGCAGGGCTATGGCGCCACGGCAGGCGATGCGCTGGTGCGCCATCACGACGTGCGGGCCGTCTCCTTCACCGGCGGCACCGCCACCGGGCGCAATATCATGAAAAACGCCGGGCTGAAGAAATACTCCATGGAGCTGGGCGGCAAATCCCCGGTACTGATTTTTGAAGATGCCGACATTGAGCGCGCGCTGGACGCCGCCCTGTTCACCATCTTCTCCATCAACGGCGAGCGCTGCACCGCGGGCTCGCGCATTTTCATCCAGCAGAGCATCTACCCGGAATTCGTCAAACGCTTCGCCGAGCGCGCCAACCGCCTGCGCGTGGGCGATCCGACCGATCCGAACACCCAGATTGGCGCACTGATTAGCCAACAGCACTGGGAGAAAGTCTCCGGCTATATCCGCCTGGGCATTGAGGAGGGCGCGACCCTGCTGGCGGGCGGCCCGGACAAACCGGCCGACCTGCCTGCGCACCTGAAAGGCGGTAACTTCCTGCGCCCGACGGTGCTGGCGGATGTCGACAACCGCATGCGCGTGGCGCAGGAGGAGATCTTCGGCCCGGTAGCATGCCTGCTGCCGTTCAAGGACGAAGCGGAAGGGCTACGCCTGGCCAACGACGTGGAGTACGGCCTGGCGTCGTACATCTGGACCCAGGACGTCAGCAAAGTGCTGCGTCTGGCGCGCAATATCGAAGCGGGCATGGTGTTCGTGAATACCCAGAACGTGCGCGATCTGCGCCAGCCGTTTGGCGGCGTGAAGGCCTCCGGCACCGGGCGCGAAGGCGGCGAGTACAGCTTTGAGGTGTTCGCGGAGATGAAGAACGTCTGCATCTCCATGGGCGACCATCCGATTCCAAAATGGGGGATCTAAAATGGGAAAGTTAGCGTTAGCGGCAAAAATCACGCACGTACCGTCAATGTATCTCTCTGAGCTGCCGGGTAAAAACCACGGCTGCCGTCAGGGGGCCATCGACGGGCACAAAGAGATCGGCAAGCGCTGCCGCGAGCTGGGCGTCGACACCATCATCGTCTTCGACACCCACTGGCTGGTGAACAGCGCCTATCACATCAACTGTGCGGACCATTTTTCAGGCATCTACACCAGTAACG
Organism: Enterobacter sp. 50793107; assembly: GCF_001463365.1. Classification (NCBI taxonomy): domain Bacteria; kingdom Pseudomonadati; phylum Pseudomonadota; class Gammaproteobacteria; order Enterobacterales; family Enterobacteriaceae; genus Enterobacter; species Enterobacter sp. 50793107. The sequence goes on from NZ_LNII01000050.1 coordinate 189,204, forward strand.
AGCTGCCGCACTTTATCCGCGACATGACCTACGACTACGACGGCAACCCGGAGCTCGGGCAGTTGATCGCCGACGAGGCGGTCAAGCTTGGCGTGCGCGCCAAAGCGCACAACATCCCGAGCCTGAAGCTGGAGTACGGCACGCTGGTGCCGATGCGCTACATGAACGCGGATAAGCACTTCAAAGTGGTCTCCATCTCGGCGTTCTGCACGGTTCACGACTTCGCCGACAGCCGCAGGCTGGGCGAGGCCATCGTCAGCGCCATCGAAAAGTATGATGGCACCGTGGCGGTGCTCGCCAGCGGCTCACTGTCGCACCGCTTTATCGACGACCAGCGTGCGGAAGAAGGGATGAACAGCTACACCCGCGAGTTCGACCGCCAGATGGACGAACGGGTGGTGAAGCTATGGCGCGAAGGCCAGTTCAAAGAGTTCTGCAGCATGCTGCCGGAGTACGCCGATTACTGCTACGGCGAGGGCAACATGCACGACACGGTGATGCTGCTGGGTATGCTCGGCTGGGACAAATACGACGGCAAGGTTGAATTCCTCACCGAGCTGTTCGCCAGCTCCGGTACCGGCCAGGTTAACGCCGTTTTCCCGCTGCCCGCGTAAGGAGCCACCATGCCGCATTTTATCGCTGAATGTACCGACAACATCCGCGAGCAGGCCGACCTGCCGGGGCTGTTCGCCAAAGTGAACGAGGCGCTGGCCGCCACCGGCATTTTTCCTATCGGCGGTATCCGCAGCCGCGCCCACTGGCTGGATACCTGGCAGATGGCGGACGGCAAGCAGGAGTACGCCTTTGTGCATATGACGCTGAAGATTGGCGCCGGGCGCAGCCTGGAGAGCCGCGAGGCCGTGGGGGAGATGCTGTTTGCGCTGATCAAAGCGCATTTTGCCAACCTCATGGCCGCCCGCTATCTGGCGCTGTCGTTTGAGCTCGATGAACTGCACCCGACGCTCAATTACAAACAAAACAACGTACACGCGTTGTTTAAGTAATACCGTCCCCTCTCCCACAGGGAGAGGGTTAGGGTGAGGGGAAATCTCTGCGGCCCGATGCCCTCACCCCGTCCCTCTCCCAAAGGGAGAGGGAGAAAACAAACATAAAACAGGATATCGCCATGCTCGACAAACACACCCATACCCTGATCGCCCACCGCCTACATCAGGCGGAGCAGTCCCGGGAGCAGATCCGCGCGATCTCGCTGGAGTACCCGGAGATCACGATTGAAGACGCCTACGCCGTACAGCGCGAATGGGTGAACCTGAAAATCGCCGAAGGCCGCGTGCTGAAAGGCCACAAGATCGGCCTCACCTCAAAAGCGATGCAGGCCAGCTCGCAGATCAGCGAGCCGGACTACGGTGCGCTGCTGGACGATATGTTCTTCCACGACGGCAGCGACATCCCCGTCGATCGCTTTATCGTCCCGCGCATTGAGGTGGAGCTGGCTTTCGTGCTGGCAAAACCGCTGCGCGGCCCCAACTGCACGATCTTCGACGTCTACAACGCCACGGATTACGTGATCCCCGCGCTGGAGCTGATCGACGCCCGCTGCCACAACGTTGACCCGGAAACCCAGCGCCCGCGCAAGGTGTTCGACACCATCTCCGATAACGCCGCCAACGCGGGCGTGATCCTCGGCGGCCGTCCGATTAAGCCCGACGAGCTGGATCTGCGCTGGATCTCCGCCCTGCTCTATCGCAACGGCGTGATCGAAGAGACCGGCGTCGCCGCAGGCGTGCTCAACCACCCGGCTAACGGTGTGGCGTGGCTGGCCAACAAACTTGCCCCCTACGACGTGCAGCTTGAGCCAGGGCAGATCATCCTCGGCGGTTCGTTTACCCGTCCGGTCGCGGCCAGCAGAGGCGATACCTTCCACGTGGACTACGGCAACATGGGCTCCATCAGTTGCCGCTTTGTCTAGGAGATAACCATGCAAAACGCATTCAAAACGGCGCTGAAAGCCGGAAAGCCGCAGATTGGTTTATGGCTGGGGCTGACCAGCAGCTACAGCGCCGAACTGCTGGCGGGGGCTGGTTTCGACTGGCTGCTGATTGACGCCGAACATGCGCCGAACACCGTGCAGACCGTCTTAACCCAGCTGCAGGCCATCGCCCCTTATCCGAGCCAGCCGGTCGTCCGCCCGTCGTGGAACGATCCGGTGCAGATCAAACAGCTGCTGGATGTGGGCGCGCAAACCCTGCTGGTACCGATGGTACAAAACGCCGAAGAAGCCCGTCTGGCGGTCCGTTCCACGCGCTATCCGCCTGCGGGTATTCGCGGCGTGGGCAGCGCCCTGGCGCGGGCCTCGCGCTGGAACCGCATCCCGGACTACCTGCACCAGGCCAACGACGCCATGTGCGTGCTGGTGCAAATCGAAACCCGCGAGGCGCTAAAAAACCTGCCGCAGATCCTGGATGTGGACGGCGTCGACGGGGTGTTTATCGGCCCGGCGGATCTGAGCGCCGACATGGGCTTTGCCGGTAATCCTCAGCACCCGGAAGTGCAGGCGGCCATTGAACAGGCGATCGCGCAAATCCTGAGCGCCGGCAAAGCGCCCGGCATCCTGATGGCCAACGAGCAGCTGGCAAAACGTTATCTCGAACTCGGTGCGTTGTTTGTCGCCGTCGGCGTCGACACCACCCTGCTCGCCCGCAGCGCCGAAGCGCTGGCGGCACGTTTTATCGATCACCCGGTTACGTCAGTTAATAACAATAAATCCGTCTACTAAACGTAAGATCTGGAGCGCACCATGACGACCTCTACCCTGCAAGATAATAAAGCTGTTGAACATCGCGTTATAAATAAGCTGTTCCGTCGTTTGATCGTGTTTCTCTTTATCCTGTTTGTCTTCTCGTTTCTCGATCGCATCAACATTGGCTTTGCCGGGCTGACGATGGGCAAAGATCTGGGCCTCACCTCCACGATGTTTGGCCTGGCCGCGACGCTCTTTTACGTCACCTACGTGTTGTGCGGGATCCCGAGCAACATCATGCTGGCGAAGATCGGCGCCCGGCGCTGGATCGCCGGGATCATGGTGGTGTGGGGGATCGCGTCCACCTGCACCATGTTCGCCACCAGCCCGGAAACGCTCTATGTGCTGCGCATGCTGGTGGGCATTGCCGAGGCTGGCTTCCTGCCGGGGATTTTGGTCTATCTCACCTGGTGGTTCCCGGCCTATCACCGCGCCCGCGCCAACGCGCTGTTTATGATTGCCATGCCGGTAACCATGATGCTCGGCTCTATTCTTTCCGGCTACATCCTGGCGATGGACGGGCTGTGGAACCTGAAAGGCTGGCAGTGGCTGTTCCTGCTGGAAGGGTTGCCGTCGGTGGTGCTCGGCGTGGTGACCTGGTTCTACCTTAACGACACCCCGGATCAGGCCAGCTGGCTGGATTATGAAGAAAAGCAAACGCTGAAAACCATGATCGCCCGTGAGCAAGAGCTGGCGGTGGCGCATGCCGCCACGCCGCGTTCAACGCTGCGTGAAGTCCTGACTCCGGCGGTACTGCTCTATACGCTGGCCTATTTCTGCCTGACGAACACGCTGAGTGCGATCAACATCTGGACGCCGCAGATCCTGCAAAGCTTCAACACCGGCAGCAGCAACATTGTGATCGGCCTGCTGGCGGCGATCCCGCAGTTTTGCACCATCCTCGGCATGATCTGGTGGAGCCGTCGCTCCGACAGGCTGAAAGAGCGAAAAAAGCACACCATCCTGCCGTATCTCTTCGCGGCGGCGGGATGGATGCTGGCCTCGGCCACCGATCACAGCCTGATCCAACTGCTTGGCATCATCATGGCCTCAACCGGATCGTTTACCGCCATGGCGATATTCTGGACCACGCCGGATCAGGTTATTAGCCTGCAGTCCCGTGCGGTGGCGCTGGCGGTGATCAACGCTATCGGCAACGTCGGATCCGCCGTCAGCCCGCTGCTGATCGGCATTCTGCGTGATGCTACCGGCAGCTTCAGCTCCGGGCTGTGGTTCGTCGCCGGGCTGCTGGTGGTGGGCGCGCTGGTGCTGACGCGGATCCCAATGACCCGCCAGGAAAGCCTCGGACGCGATCCGGGGATGGCGGCACAGAAGATCCACTGAGGAGGAGCTATGTGCCAGAGCCCCGTCGCCAATATCGATATCAGCAAAGAGTACGACGAAAGTCTGGGCACCGACGATGTGCACTATCAGTCGTTCGCCCGCATGGCGGCCTTTTTTGGCCGCGACATGCAGGCGCATCGTCACGACCAGTATTTTCAGATGCACTTTCTTGATACCGGGCAGATAGAACTCCAGCTCGACGATCATCGCTACTCGGTACAGGCTCCGCTGTTCGTCATTACCCCGCCGTCGGTGCCACACGCGTTTATCACCGAATCCGACAGCGATGGCCACGTTCTGACGGTACGCGAGGATCTCATCTGGCCGCTGCTGGAGGTGCTCTACCCCGGCACGCGAGAAGCGTTTGGCTTGCCGGGAATCTGCCTGTCGCTGGCCGATAAGCCCGACGAGCTGGCGGCGCTCAGGCACTACTGGCAGCTGATTGCCAGGGAATCCACCGGGCAACTTCCTGGGCGCGAGCATACCCTGGTGCTGCTCGCGCAGGCGGTCTTTACCCTGCTGCTGCGTAACGCCAGGCTCGACGACCACGCTTCAGGCGGCATGCGCGGTGAGTTAAAACTGTTCCAGCGCTTTACCCAGTTGATTGACACCCACTATCATCAGCACTGGACGGTGCCGGACTACGCCTGTGAACTCCACCTGACCGAATCCCGCCTGACCGATATCTGCCGCCGCTTCGCCAACCGTCCGCCGAAACGGCTGATCTTCGACCGCCAGCTGCGCGAAGCCAGACGGCTGTTGCTCTTTTCCGACAGTACGGTCAGCGAGATTGCGTGGCAGTTGGGCTTTAAGGATCCGGCCTATTTTGCCCGCTTTTTCAATCGCCTGACGGGCTGCTCGCCCAGCGCGTATCGGGCGCAGAAAGTACCGGTGTCGTAATCCCCCGGTGGCGCTACGCTTACCGGGGCTACGGTCCGTAGGGCGGGTAAGCGTAGCGCCACCCGCCTAAAAGCCGCACAGATCACAAAACCACATCTCACCCGAAAAGTACCTGCCGTTGTCCCAATCGTCCCTTCACGTTCCGCCCCTCTCACGCTTCAATTAAACAACAAAAACAAAACATAAATTTAACAAACCAATTCCGATACGAGGTCCCTATGAAGCCTGAAGAGTTCCGCGCTGATACCAAACGCCCGTTAACCGGCGAAGAGTATTTAAAAAGCCTGCAGGATGGCCGCGAGATTTATATCTACGGCGAGCGCGTTAAAGACGTCACCACCCATCCGGCGTTTCGCAATGCGGCGGCCTCCATCGCGCAGATGTACGACGCGCTGCACAAACCGGACATGCAGGATACGCTGTGCTGGGGCACCGACACCGGCAGCGGCGGTTACACCCATAAGTTCTTCCGCGTGGCGAAAAGCGCCGACGACCTGCGTCAGCAGCGGGACGCCATCGCCGAGTGGTCTCGCCTGAGCTACGGCTGGATGGGCCGCACGCCGGACTACAAAGCCGCGTTCGGCTGCGCGCTCGGCGCAAACCCGGCCTTCTACGGCCAGTTTGAGCAAAATGCCCGTAACTGGTATACCCGCATTCAGGAAACCGGCCTGTACTTTAACCACGCTATCGTCAACCCGCCTATCGACCGCCACAAACCGGCGGACGAGGTGAAAGACGTCTATATCAAGCTGGAAAAAGAGACCGACGCCGGGATCATCGTCAGCGGCGCCAAAGTGGTTGCCACCAACTCCGCGCTGACCCACTACAACATGATCGGCTTTGGCTCCGCGCAGGTGATGGGCGAAAACCCGGACTTTGCGCTGATGTTCGTCGCGCCAATGGACGCCGAAGGGGTGAAGCTGATCTCCCGCGCCTCCTACGAGATGGTGGCTGGCGCTACCGGCTCGCCGTACGACTACCCGCTCTCCAGCCGTTTTGATGAGAACGACGCGATCCTGGTGATGGATAATGTACTCATCCCATGGGAAAACGTGCTGATCTACCGCGATTTCGACCGCTGCCGTCGCTGGACTATGGAAGGCGGTTTTGCCCGCATGTACCCGCTGCAGGCCTGCGTGCGTCTGGCGGTGAAGCTCGACTTCATCACCGCCCTGCTGAAAAAATCGCTGGAGTGTACCGGCACCCTGGAGTTCCGCGGCGTGCAGGCAGATCTCGGCGAAGTGGTCGCCTGGCGCAATATGTTCTGGGCGCTGAGCGACTCCATGTGTTCCGAAGCCACGCCGTGGGTGAACGGTGCGTACCTGCCGGATCACGCGGCGCTGCAAACCTATCGCGTGATGGCGCCAATGGCCTACGCGAAGATTAAAAACATCATCGAACGCAACGTCACCAGCGGGCTGATCTACCTGCCATCCAGCGCACGGGATCTGAACAACCCGCAGATCGATCAGTATCTGGCGAAGTACGTGCGCGGCTCCAACGGTATGGATCACGTCGAACGCATCAAGATTTTGAAGCTGATGTGGGATGCCATCGGCAGCGAATTTGGCGGCCGTCACGAGCTGTATGAGATCAACTACTCCGGCAGCCAGGACGAAATTCGCCTGCAGTGTCTGCGCCAGGCGCAAAGCTCCGGCAACATGGACAAAATGATGGCGATGGTCGACCGCTGCATGTCTGAGTACGACCAACACGGCTGGACGGTGCCACACCTGCACAACAACAGCGATATCAACATGCTGGACAAGCTGCTGAAATAACGCAGCGGGAGGTTTCAATGCATTCAGATGAACAACGCCTGCGTTTTCGCGACGCCATGGCCAGCCTGTCGGCCGCGGTGAATGTCATCACCACGGCGGGCGATGCCGGACGCTGCGGGATCACCGCCACTGCCGTCTGCTCGGTAACGGATTCCCCGCCGTCGGTCATGGTCTGTATCAACGCCAACAGCGCCATGAACCCGGTGTTTCAGGGCAACGGCAAACTGTGCGTGAATGTGCTCAACCACGAGCAGGAGATCATGGCTCGCCACTTTGCCGGTATGACCGGGATGGCTATGGAGGAGCGCTTTACCCTCTCCTGTTGGCAGAAAGGTCCTCTGGCGCAACCGGTGCTGAAAGGGGCGCTGGCAAGCCTGGAAGGCGAGATAAGTCAGGTGCAAACCATCGGCACGCATCTGGTTTATCTTGTTGAAATTAAAAATATCATCCTCAGTGAAGAGGGCCACGGCCTGATCTATTTCAAACGCCGTTTCCACCCGGTAATGATGGAGCCGGAAGCAGCCGTGTGATCCCCTCCCGCGCTGGCCCTCCTGAGGCCAGCGCGCCTTTCTGCAAAAATTCCTAAGGTTTCCGCTAAATCACGCCGTTATATAGCCATAAGAGAAATTTTCTGTGCCTGAATACTGACACGCTGTGTCAGTGCTACCCGCATCATTCAGCGCATACCCTAATATACAGGAAGACCTTATGGCTAAAACGACGCGGAGCCGCTCGGCTGAACGTCTGGTCGATATTCTCCTTGAGCTACATTTAAACGGTGTGATAAACCGCAGTGCGCTGATGGAGAAATTTAATATTACCGAGCGTACCGTCTACCGGGATTTAAATGCGCTCTCCCCGATTGTGGAACATACCGGAAACGGGCTATATCGGCTGATCCATTCCGCGCAATCGCCCGGCGGACAAGGATTACACCATACCCTTGCTAACTTCCTGAATGCTGATAGTTTTTTCCCCGAAAGAAACGCGGAGTTTTGGGAGAAACTCGAAAACCGCGTTGACGAAAATCATATTCTTATTCTCGCCAACGAGGCGGAGCACACGGCGGAACGTGATATTCGTCGCCATTTATCCAACATTGAAAAATCGATTAAAAACTGTAATGTTTGCCAGATCGTTTATAAAGGCAAAACCCGGCTGATTAACCCCTATAAACTCATTAACAAAAAAAATATATGGTATTTACAAGCTACCGAAAATAGCCGGTTAAAATCCTTCTCATTGAGTCAGATTCGCTGGCTTGATATTCAGAAACGCACCTTTACGCCGGACGAAAATGTGATCGGGCTGTTGGAAAAAAACCTCGATCCGTGGGTATCGGAAGATACTTTCGAGGTGAAAATATTTATTAAGGATAATATTTCACACTACTTCCTGCGCCGCGATCTCCTCCCGGCACAAGAGCTGCTGGAGGAGCAACACGACGGCGTGACGCTGCGCTGTCAGGCAGCACATGAAAACCAGATCCTGCCGCTGCTGTTCTACTGGTTACCCAACATTCAGATCCTGGAGCCAGCCTGGCTTAAGGAAAAGCTGGTTAAAACGCTGGAAGGCTACCTGGCGGGGAGCGCAGCCACGGTAACCGGGTGATCTGTATCACATTATTTCTCCCGCTGGCGGCGAGCCTGAACCACTCGCCGCCCCCTTTGACCGCTCACCAGGCACTTTCAACCACTCACCCATTTTCTCCCCTTTACGCGCGCAAGCTTCTGGCACGATCGCTCCAGCATTACTCAATACCTCCTCACAACGAACCCTGACCCTTTTTTCTTTACATAAAAAACCAGGTCTTACTATGGATACTAAAAAACTACTGAAGCACGTGCCCTGGGCCTTACTCGGGATCCTCGGCGCTTTCTGTCTGGCGGTTGTCGCATTACGCCGGGGCGAACACGTAAGCGCCCTGTGGATCGTGGTCGCGTCGGTTTCCGTCTACCTTGTGGCTTATCGCTACTACAGCTTATACATCGCGCAGAAGGTCATGAAACTCGACCCGACGCGTGCCACCCCGGCGGTCATTAACAATGACGGCCTGAACTACGTGCCAACCAACCGCTATGTGCTGTTTGGTCACCACTTTGCCGCCATTGCAGGCGCTGGCCCGCTGGTCGGCCCGGTACTGGCCGCGCAGATGGGCTACCTGCCGGGTACCCTGTGGCTGCTCGCTGGTGTAGTGCTGGCGGGTGCGGTGCAGGACTTTATGGTGCTGTTTATCTCCTCGCGCCGTAACGGTTCGTCGCTGGGTGAGATGATCAAAGAAGAGATGGGCCGCGTGCCGGGTACCATCGCCCTCTTCGGCTGCTTCCTGATTATGATCATCATCCTCGCGGTGCTGGCATTAATCGTGGTGAAAGCGCTGGCTGAAAGTCCGTGGGGCGTCTTTACCGTCTGCTCTACCGTGCCGATTGCGCTGTTCATGGGGATCTACATGCGCTTCCTGCGCCCTGGCCGCGTCGGCGAGGTGTCGGTCATTGGTATCGTGCTGCTGGTTGCCTCAATCTACTTCGGCGGTGTGATTGCGCACGACCCGTACTGGGGTCCGGCGCTGACCTTCAAAGACACCACCATCACCTTTGCCCTGATTGGTTACGCGTTTATCTCTGCCCTTCTGCCGGTATGGCTGATTCTGGCTCCGCGTGACTATCTGGCGACCTTCCTGAAAATCGGCGTCATCGTCGGGCTGGCGATCGGTATTGTGATCATCAACCCTGAACTGAAAATGCCGGCGGTGACCCAGTACATTGACGGTACCGGTCCGCTGTGGAAAGGCGCCCTGTTCCCGTTCCTGTTTATCACCATCGCCTGTGGTGCCGTTTCTGGCTTCCACGCGCTGATCTCCTCCGGCACCACGCCGAAGCTGATGGCCAACGAAACCGACGCGCGTTTCATCGGTTACGGTGCCATGCTGATGGAATCCTTCGTGGCGATCATGGCGCTGGTGGCTGCGTCTATCATCGAACCGGGTCTTTACTTCGCGATGAACACCCCGCCGGCAGGCCTGGGCATCACCATGCCAAATCTGCATGAGATGGGCGGTGACAACGCGGCGCTGATTATGGCGCAGTTGAAGGACGCCAGCGCCCACGCGGCGGCGACCGTCAGCTCCTGGGGCTTTGTGATTTCGCCTGAGCAGATCATGCAGACCGCGAAAGACATCGGCGAACCGTCCGTGCTGAACCGCGCCGGTGGCGCACCGACGCTGGCGGTAGGTATTGCACACGTGTTCCACAAAGTGCTGCCATGGGCGGACATGGGCTTCTGGTACCACTTCGGTATTCTGTTCGAAGCGCTGTTCATCCTCACCGCGCTGGACGCCGGTACCCGTGCAGGCCGCTTTATGCTGCAGGATCTGTTGGGGAACTTCGTGCCGTTCCTGAAGAAAACCGACTCTCTGGTGGCGGGCGCGCTGGGTACCGCGGGCTGCGTTGGCCTGTGGGGTTACCTGCTGTACCAGGGCGTTGTTGACCCACTCGGCGGCGTGAAGAGCCTGTGGCCGCTGTTCGGTATCTCTAACCAGATGCTGGCAGCCGTTGCCCTGGTGCTCGGCACCGTGGTACTGGTGAAGATGAAACGCACCAAATACATCTGGGTCACCGTTGTGCCTGCGCTGTGGCTGCTGCTCTGCACCACCTGGGCGCTGGGTCTGAAACTGTTCAGCAGCAACCCGCAGCTGGAAGGCTTCTTCTACATGGCTAACCAGTACAAAGCGAAAATTGCCGCCGGTGGCGCGGATCTCACCGCCCAGCAGATTGCCAACATGAACCATATCGTGGTGAACAACTACACCAACGCGGGTCTGAGCATTCTGTTCCTGGTGGTGGTGTACAGCATTATCTTCTACGGCATCAAAACCTGGATGAAAGTGCGTAACGCTGAAGGTCGAACGGACAAAGAGACCCCGTACGTGCCGGTACCGGAAGGCGGCGTGAAGACCTCTTCGCACCATTAATCCTGCATGTAACTGTAAGCCCGGATCGCTGCGCGCCACCGGGCTTTTTCTTATCAGGACAGGTTATGTTTGGTAACTTAGGCGAAGCAAAAAAATACCTCGGTCAGGCAGCGAAAATGCTGATTGGCATTCCGGACTATGACAACTACGTTGAGCATATGAAAACCAACCACCCGGATAAGCCCTACATGACCTACACTGAATTCTTCCGCGAGCGTCAGGAAGCGCGCTACGGCGGAAGTGGAGAAGGCGGCGTCCGCTGCTGCTAAAGGAGAGACCATGACCCCGATTGCCGTCACCCTGTTGACCGGTTTCCTCGGCGCCGGTAAAACCACCCTGCTGCGCCACATTCTCAACGCGCAGCACGGTTTCAAAATCGCCGTGATCGAAAACGAGTTCGGCGAAGTCTCCGTTGACGACCAGCTGATTGGCGATCGCGCCACGCAGATCAAAACCCTGACCAACGGCTGCATCTGCTGTACCCGCTCTAACGAACTGGAAGATGCCCTGCTGGACCTGCTCGACAGCCGCGATCGTGGGGACATCCACTTCGACCGCCTGGTGATTGAATGCACCGGCATGGCCGACCCCGGCCCGATTATTCAGACCTTTTTCTCGCATGACATCCTTTGCCAGCGCTACCTGCTGGACGGCGTGATTGCCCTGGTCGACGCGGTTCACGCCGACGATCAGATGAACCAGTTCACCATCGCCCAGTCTCAGGTGGGCTACGCCGACCGCATCCTGCTGACCAAAACCGACGTGGCGGGCGAGAGCGTTAAACTGCGCGAGCGCCTGGCACGCATCAACGCCCGCGCACCGGTATACACCGTGACGCACGGCGATATCGACCTGTCTCAGCTGTTCAACACCAACGGTTTTATGCTGGAAGAGCATGTCACCTCAAAACCGCGTTTTCACTTTATGGCGGATAAGCAGAACGACGTAGCGTCGATTGTGGTGGAGCTGGATTACCCGGTAGACATCAGCGAGGTCGCCCGCGTGATGGAGAACCTGCTCCTGTCGTTTGCCGATAAACTGCTGCGCTACAAAGGCATGCTGTGGATCGACGGCGAACCAAACCGCCTGCTGTTCCAGGGCGTACAGCGGCTGTACAGCGCGGACTGGGACAGACCCTGGGGCGACGAGACACCGCGCAGCGTGATGGTATTTATCGGTATCCAGCTGCCGGAAGAGGAAATCCGGGCGGCGTTTGCGGGGCTGAAGAGATAACCGCCCGGCATTCCCTCTCCCTTTGGGAGAGGGTTAGGGTGAGGGGTAAGAGATAAACTTATTTCACCGCCTCCGGCAGCGTCACAATCCACAGCTCACTGTCAGACTCCGGTTTCTCCAGCGGCTTCACGCTGAGGGTCGTTTTAACCGGCTTATCATCCAGCGTCAGCTTTCCTTCCGCGTTCACCCGATAATCCTTGAGCTTCTTGCCCTCGACAGGATGTTGCATCGCCACCTTCACGCCAAAATCGTTATCGTTCGCCACCGCCAGCGTTTTGCTGTCGATCAGCGCCAGCCCTTCAGCCTTTTCCTGCTGCCAGCCCAGGGCGCGCAGATCAACAACCTGCGTTTTCTGCGCAAGGGTAATGCCGCGCTGTGCCAGGGTTTTCTCATCATCAAACTCCGGATACTCGCCCGGCTTGTCGAAACCTGACAGGTCGCTCGCCTTACTGAGATCGACCTTGTAAATCAGGTTACGCATTCCGTCGTTTTTATCACTTCCCTGTTCGATCAGCAGGATGTGCTGGTTATCGAGCGCCACGATGTCGCCGGTTTTAGCGTCGCTGTTTTTGCTGTAAGCCGCGCTGTCGATGGGATAACCGTACATCGCGGTTTTTCCGCTTGCCGGGTCAAAGCTCACCAGACGCGTAAACAGCGCCTTTTTCTTGCTCTTACCGTCGATATCCAGCGTACTTTGCACGGCGGCAATAATACGCCCGTCCGGCATACGGGTGAGGCCTTCAAAGCCGCGGTTCGCCTGACGCCATTTGAGGATATTTGGCAAACCGCCCGCAATTGCTTTTTCCCCTTCCGCCGCCTGCGGACCGTGGATCGCCAGGATTTTCCCTTTACTGTCGATGTTAATCAGGAACGGGCCATACTCATCGCACAGCCAGTAACCGCCTTTACCGTCCGGGGTGATCCCTTCCGTATCCAGCCCGCGATTATCCCCCTTCAGCCTCTTTAACGTGTCGCTGAAGGCCACTTCATTGGTGGATCCAATCACGTCGCTTTCGAGCGGCAGACCGTTGATCGCGCCTTTATCGTCATGCAGAGGACGGGCATCAATGGCCTCCGCTTTGCCGTTTTGTACACGAATCGTCATCAGCAGCGGCGCGAAATCTGGCGTAACGAAAATTTTGGCTTCGTTTTTACCCACTTTCGGTGAATCCGCGTTCGGACCGCGATCGGTAATGGTGGCGAAGGTCAGGGCATCGCCCTGTTTCCCGGTGAACAGCAGGCCAGAACCTATCCCAACCGGAAGGCCGTTCGGGAATGCACTGGCAAATGCGCCGGTGTAGTTCACGTGTGTGCCTTCTGGAAAACTGACGACATAGCGCTCAGCCGTAGGCTGCGCCGCGAGGGCAGAGAAAGAGAGCACACAACCGATTAGCACAGGAATAATTTTTCTTTTCATATTGTTAGCATCCATAAAGTGAAGCTCACACCGTAAAGAAGAAACGTGTCAGGAAAATGACATCGAATGGCAACATTGCGCGGGCCGGAGCGCCAAAGAAATGTAAAGCTCTGTTGTTATCTGTAACAGCGGAAACATTTCTGGAAATTATTAGAAACCCAATTAATTCGCTGCGAACCACTCTTTCTGCTCTCGTTCAGATTATGTTTAGCTAAAAAAATAAACACTTTCTAAACGCCAAATCATTACCCGTTGACGACCTCGCAACCCAACACTCTCGCAACACCACCAAATTAAAAAATTAACAAAACCAGCATAAAACGGCGACTTTCATCACATTTGCAGTCATTAACATCGCTTGTTAAGGTGCGCCCAGATTAAATTGATGACGAGGCATATGAGATGAAAAAACTGAATATCCTTCTGCTGACTGCGTTGACTGCTGTATCGGGTTCTGCACTGGCTCTGGGTGGCAGCGTTGAGCAGGGTAAAAACTTTACCAACCTCAACCTGGAGATGGGTAAATCCTCATCCGGCCTGTATGTGGAAAGCAACTGGCTGAAAAACACCGATGACGGTACGCAGACCGGCGGTGTGGGTGCAGGTTATAACCTGGGTCTTGGCCCGGTCATGCTGAACGCGGGTGCAAAAGCTATCTATATCGGCCCGAAAAAAGGCGATAACGGCGTGGCGTTCCCGATCGGTGGCGGCGTAAACGTTGCCCTGACCGACAGCATTCATCTGTATGGTGAAGGCTACGTGGCACCAGAAGGGATGAACAACAGCGTGAAAAACTACGTTGAAGCCAACGGCGGCGTAAGCTGGACGCCAGTTACACCTGTGACCCTGAAAGTGGGTTACCGCCACGTGAGCGTGGATGGTAAAGACGGTCGTCCAGGCCACACCCTGATTGACGGTGCGTATGTTGGCGGTGGAGTCACCTTCTGATGAAACACCGCATTACCGCGCTTTGCGTTCTGAGCCTCACGCTTCTGCTCACCGGCTGCGTCCAGTACAAATGGGTGAAACCGGGCGTCAGCGACGCTGAAATGAACAAAAAGCTCACGGAATGTGAAGCGCAGGCGCTGATCGATCTGCCCCCGGATAACGTCGTAACCGGTTCGGACTCGGAAAAAACGGATCTGAAGAACAAGAAAAAGGATATTTCCACGAGCTACACGGTTGAAGACGCCAATGAGGATCGCAGGGCGACCCTCGTAGACAGCTGCATGTTCAAAAGCGGCTGGGATAAAATTGAAGTGCAATAATCTCTAAAAAACCTGCCTACTGGCAGGTTTTTTATTGCTGCTTACTTACGCACCACCACCAGCTTCTGGTTCACAAACTCTTTGATCCCCAGATCCGACAGCTCGCGTCCGTAACCGGAGCGCTTCACGCCGCCAAACGGCAGCTCCGGTGCGGTATCGGTGAGCCAGTTGATATACACCATCCCGGTCTCAATCCGTGACGCCATTTTCTTCGCGCGTTCAATATCCTGACTGAACACCGCACCGCCCAGTCCGTAGTGGGAGTCGTTCGCCAGGGCGACCGCCTCGTCATCGTTTTTCACCACATATATCTGCGCCACCGGGCCGAAGAACTCCTCGAAGTACGCCGGGTTGTCGCGGGAGATATTCGTCAGGATCGTCGGCTCAAAGAAGCTCCCGTCGCGCTGCACCGGTTTACCACCATAGTGTAACGTCGCGCCCTTTTTCACCGCCTCGTTGACCTGTTTTGTCAGCGTTTCGAGCGCATCTTTAGACGACAGTGGCCCAAGCGTGGTGCTTTCATCCAGCGGGTCGCCAATTTTCACCTGCTTAAAGGCGTCGGTGAATTTGCTCAGGAAGGCATCAGCAATTTTCTCATGCAGGATAAAGCGCTTCGCTGCGGTACAGACCTGACCGGCGTTGTTAAGTCGCGCGTTCACGCCTGTCTTCACCGCTTTATCGAGATCCGCGTCGTCCAGCACCACGAAAACGTCGTTACCGCCCAGCTCAAGGGTGGATTTCTTGATGTGCTTCGCCGCCTGCGCGGCCACCACGCTGCCCGCTTTCTCAGAGCCGGTTAGCGCGGCCCCCTGTACGCGGTCGTCAGCAATGATGTTCGCCACCTGCTCAGACGAGATAAAGAGATTGGTCCATGCCCCTTCCGGCGCCCCTGCCTCACGCACCAGATGAGCAAAGGTTTCGGCACAGTGCGGCACGATGCTGGCATGTTTAGCCAGAACCGGGTTACCCGCCGCCAGGTTAGGTGCCAGAACACGCATCAGCTGATAATACGGGAAATTCCACGGTTCCACGGCCATCAGCACGCCGATGGGGTGATGCTCCACCCACGCTTCTCCGAGTTCAGACGGGTACTTCACCGGGGCCAGGAACTGCTTCGCGTTATCGGCATAGTAGCGGGCGATTTGCGCGCACAGCTTCACCTCGCCGCGGCTTTGTTCGATGAGCTTACCCATCTCCTGACTGGCAATTTTAGCCAGCTCCTCGGTGCGTTCGTCGATCAGGTCAGCAAGCTTATGCAGCACCGGCAGGCGCTGTTCAATGTCGCCTTTCGCCCACTGCGAATGGTAAAGGGCGTCGGCCGCTTTCAGCGCCGCTTCGATATCCGCGTCGGTATGAGAGGGATATTCTTTGATGAGCTGGTTGGTGGCAGGATTTACTGTCTGATAAGCCATATCGAATCTCCATGTTTTACCGCTTAGGGTAGTAAGGGTAGACAACATGACGGGTGATGGACGTAAAGTTGGGTATATCCGGAAGGTTCTTAGCAGGGCCAGGGCATGGTATAAAAATGTTCCTGACAGGAGCGCCTATGACCCATACCCGACAGATCCGCCAGACCTTTAACCGCCTTCCGGGCCTTGAGCTGCGCAGCACGTGGCAGAGTACCGTGGCGTATAAACGTCATTGTCACCCCCAACTTTCGATTGGCGCGATAGTGGAAGGCCAGACCTGCTGCCGGTGCAATGACACGCAGTACATCCTCCACCCCGGCGATCTCATCGTGATCCCGGCACATGTGCCGCACAGCTGCAACCCCGTTGCGGGCCAGCCCCGTAGCTATCACATGCTCTATATCGACACGGATTATCCCCTGGCAGAACAGGTCATACGCGACAGCACGTTGTTTGCTCTTTACCAGAACGTTGTTGAGAACATGTCGGCTAATTCCCTGAACATGCTGATTTCTGCCCTTCCGCGCTGCGCCAGCCGCACGGGTGAACTACGTACAACCAGCCAGCACATCCAGCAGGCGTTTCTTGCCGATTTAACCAGCCCGCCGTCACTCGACGACCTTGCCCATCGCTTCTCGCTGCGCAAGGAGACGCTGATCCGCACCTTCAGGCAGGACACTGGCCTGACGCCGGGCAGCTTTCTCAACATCTCCCGCGTGGAATACGCCAAAGCGCGGCTGCGTGCCGGGGATGATATTGCCGATGTCGGCTACCAGAGCGGGTTTGCCGATCAGAGCCATTTTCATAAGACCTTTGTGATCTATACCGCCGCCACGCCGCGCCAGTACGCCACGGGCCGATCAATATCGGACAATAAATAGCGTTTGCATCGCCGTAGTCTGACCTCGGTTTTTTACACAGAGGTTGCTATGGAACTGTTATTCCCTTCCGCTTTTCTCGCTCTGGCGCTGGCGCATTTTGTCGCCCTGTTAAGCCCGGGCCCGGATTTCTTCCTGCTGGTGGGCTACGCGGCGCGCTACCGGGTCCGCGGCAGCGCCGGGCTGTGCCTCGGCATCGCCGCGGGCAACGGGTTGTATATCCTGCTGGTGATTATCGGCTGGAGCGCGCTGCGCCAGTTTACGTGGCTGTTTACCCTTATCGAGTTTTGCGGGGCGCTGTATCTGCTGTGGATCGGCTCGCATCTGGTGCGCAGCCGCCCGCAAGCACTGGCACTGAATGAAACCCACCAGCGCTTCCCTTCACTGCGTAAGCAGATCCTGCTGGGACTTGGCTCGGCGTTATTAAATCCAAAGAACGCCCTGTTCTATCTGGCGCTGATGACGGCGTTACTGGGGCCGGACGTCACGCTGCTTCAGCAGTCGACCTGCGGCGTCTGGATGGTGATGGTAGTGCTGGTGTGGGATCTGGCGCTGGTATCACTGATGGGGCTGCCCGCGGTGCAACAGAGGCTCAGCCGTTCGCTGTGGCTAATTGAGCGGGCGGCGGGCGCGGTGTTGATAGGTTTTGGGGTATGGGTGTTGTGGCGGTTTTTGCACTTTCCCCCCGTCTCCCTCTATCCTTAACCCATGGAAAAAATCGCTGAACTCAAACGCGCCAAGCTGCTGGCGCTGTCGCTGCTGCTGATTGCCGTCGCGGCGTTTATCACCACCCTGTTTCTGCCGCAAACCTTCTGGGTGCGCGGCGTGAAGGCCATTGCCGAGGCGGCGATGGTTGGCGCGCTGGCGGACTGGTTTGCGGTCGTCGCGCTGTTTCGCCGGGTGCCCATTCCGTTTATCTCGCGCCATACGGCGATTATCCCGCGCAATAAAGACCGGATTGGCGATAATCTCGGCCAGTTCGTGCAGGAGAAGTTTCTCGACACCCAGTCGCTGGTGGCGCTGATCCGCCGCTATGAGCCGGCGCAGATGATTGGCACCTGGTTTAGCAAGCCCGACAATGCCCAGCGTGTCGGGCAGCATCTGATTCAGGTGATGGGCGGTTTTCTTGAGCTGACCGACGACGGGCGTATTCAGCGCCTGCTCAAACGCGCGGTGCATAAGGCCATCGACAAGGTCGATTTCACCGAAACCAGCGCAGTGATGCTGGAGAGCATGACCAAAAACAACCGGCATCAGGTACTGCTGGACGCCATCATCAACCGCCTGATCACCCTGATTCAACGCGATAGCACGCGGGAATTTATTTCAGACCAGATCGTCCACTGGCTTAAAACCGAGCATCCGCGCAAGGCGATGGTGCTGCCCACCGAGTGGCTGGGCGATCAGAGCGCGGAGATGGTGTCGAACGCGGTGAATACCCTGCTGGACGACGTCAGTCATGACCGCACCCACCAGATCCGCCAGGCGTTCGACCGCGCCACGCTGAAGCTTATCGACAACCTGAAAAACGATCCGGAGATGGCCGCAAAGGCAGAGAACATCAAGCATTACCTGAAGAACGACGACGCGTTCAACCGCTATCTGGGTGAGATGTGGGCTGACCTGCGCCAGTGGCTGAAGGCGGATATGCAACGTGAGGATTCCCGCGTGAAGCAGCGCATCGCCAACGCCGGGCAGTGGTTTGGTGAAACGCTACTCGGTGACGACAGCCTGCGGGCATCGCTCAATGAGCATCTCGAGCAGGCGGCACACCGCGTGGCACCGGATTTCGCGGCGTTTCTCACTCGCCATATCAGCGACACGGTAAAAAGCTGGGACGCCAAAGATATGTCCCGCCAGATCGAGCTTAATATCGGCAAAGATCTGCAGTTTATCCGCGTCAACGGCACCCTGGTGGGCGGGACGATTGGCCTGATCCTGTTTTTACTTTCGCAACTGCCCGCCGTGCTTGCGCATTACTCCGTTTTGGGTGGTGCAATGACGTAGCGCGTCGCCTCAAAGCGATTGAGGATTAAGTGCACCAGAAACACCATCGTCAGCGTCGCCACCAGAGAAAAGGTCACCGAGGTGATGCGGTAGAGATCGCTGAACACCAGGTCGCTGTCCGGGTGCATGTTCTGACCGAACATAATCCCGATGGTGGTGATGCTGGCAAACCCAACGCCGGCTCCCACCTTCTCCATCACATGCAGACGCGCACCAAACGCCAGCCCGAGGCCGATAAGCGGCATCATCAGTAGCATGTGGCTGCTGTGATCGTAGAGGATAAGCTGCACCACCAGAATATAGAGACAGCCCAGCACCACGCCAGCCACGCGCCAGATAGAGCTCATCACCGCGCCGCGATAGTGCATCGGGAACAGAATCAACACACCGGCCATCAGCGCCGAAAGCGAATCGCTCAAATCGCTTATCTGGAAGATGACAAAAATCATCGTCGCAACGGTGCCGGAGAGCAGAGACTCGTGTCGCACGCGGGCATCATCTTTCTCGATCAGCGGCGGCGGCTTGCGTGGCTCAACGTCCGGCAGGAGGTAGTTCATCAGCGCGCTCAGGCATACCGCCATCACACTCGCTTCAATGTTGGAAAACAGCAGCGTGTGCCAGTCGGTGGTGGGATAGCTCATAAAGTTGAGCATCACGCTCTGGCACACCACGCCCATCGACCCGAACAGGAACAGCGGCCCCTTACTCATAAAGCGAAAACGCATGACATACAGCGCAAAAACCACCAGCGTCATGATCACCGGCCACTGGGACAGATAGCCGATGATAATCACCATTTCGACGCAGTTTAGCGATGCGCTGAAGATAAACTGCTTCGCCACATGGCGGTTAAAGACCGGCACCAGAGACAGCAGCATGATAGGGTAGACCACATAAAACACGCCGTAGCTGGTGTTATAGAAACTTGAAATACTCAGCGCGATCATCCCGGCAAAGACGATGCGCAGGGTCTGGCGAAAGTCATTGGCCGTATAGACGATGTTGCCGTGCGGGGTAAAGACCCGCGCCAGCGTGCTAATAGACATAGTGGAGCAGGCTCACCAGGTGGATTTGCATCCCGGAGAAGAAGCGCGCAAACGGCCCTTCGCTGTTGTAGAGCTGCACGGTGGCACGAGCGCCGGTCGGGAGCGGTTTCGGCAGCGTCTCATCCAGCGCCACGTGAATGCGCATTCGCTGAGCGTCGCGCACCCAACGGTTGGAGGTTTCCGGCGCGGACAGTTCGCCGCTCACCGCCTCCTGTCCGGCAAGGATCCCCGCATCGCTGCTGGTCACGTGGGCGCGGAAAACCTGTCCCGGAAAGGCGTCAAATACCACGGCGGCATCGGTCCCCTGATGGGTATGGCGCAGACTCTTCTCACGAAAATCGGCCACAATATCGGTCTGATTATTCACCAGCGCCAGCGCCGCCGAGCCGGACGAGGCATAAAACCCGGGGCTCAACTGCAGGTTGCTGACCGTACCATCCGCCTGGGCGTAAACCTTCGTCCAGCCGAGGTTCAGCTCCGCCTCATCCAGCGCGTTACGGTATTTTTGCAGCGTCACGTTGCGGTGCTCTTCCCGCTCGCCGCGCTGGATGCGCAGGTTATGGATGTTCGCCTGAATCGAGCTCACGGACTGCTCGCTGCTCTGCCAGGTGGTACGGACCTTATCCAGATCCGCCTGCGAGACGTTCTGTAACGTGCTCAGCTTCTGGTAGCGGTCAAAGGTCACTTTGTCGTTACGCGCGGTCAGCACGGCGGTTTTCAGGCTGGCCTGGGCGGCGGCGATCTGCGCATCCAGCTGTTCATTGGACAGGCGTGCCTGCTCAAGCGCGATTTGCGCCGCTTCCACTTTATTGCGAAACGGTGTGTCATCCAGCTCAAACAGCAGGTCGCCCCGCTTCACCTGGCTGTTGTTGTGCACGTGCACCGCCGACACATACCCGGAGACGCGCGGAGAAACCGGCGTCACCACGCGCATGACGGTGGAGTCTGGCGTCAGCGGGATCCAGATATCGGCGACGACAAAGTAGACAAACATCAGCAGGAAAGAGGCAATACTCACCCTTACCCAGCGGGCAAACTTTTGTTCAGGAGTCATTATTTTTCGGTCTTGTTATCTTCTTCGCGGATTGTCCGCAAATTGCAGGCGATTTGATTCAAGGTGGCGCTGAAAATTTCGATATGCTCAGGCGCGATGTTTTGCGATACGCGTGTCTGGTACGTCTCAATCACCTGGGTGAGCCTTTTTAGGATGGCTTTTCCCTCAGGCGTCAGCGTCAGAAGCCGGATGCGCTTGTCATAAGGCGATACGGTGCGCAGCAGGTATCCCTGCTTTTCCAGCTGTGTCAGGGTGCGCATCAGCGGCGGCAGTTCAATGCCCTGCACCTCCGCCAGCTCACTCACCGAGACGTTATCCCCCAGTTGATGAAGCTGCATCATTACCGTCCAGCTCGACTGGGTTAACCCGGTATCGAGAATGGCGTCGTCAATAACGGCGCGCCACTGGCGCACAATCATCGCCATCCGCATGCCCATCGGCCTGCGGCAAAACAGTTGTTCTTCACTCATGGGGGGAACCTCTCTAAACACGTCGTCAAGATAATAGTTATCAGGGTAAGTATCAAGAAACGCGAGACGAAAGAGCAGGAATTGCGAAACGATGTCTCCCTCTCCCGGCGGGCTGAGGGTTCCCCATACAATAATGCCTGCACGGAGGACCCCCTCTCCCTTGAGGGAGAGGGTTGGGGTGAGGGCACAGCCCGCAGCGGAGTTTAGCGGCTAAAATGTCGGGTAATGGCGCCCTTCCCCGAAGCCGTAAGCACCACTTCCCGATACCCCGCTACCCGCTGGATCCAGCCCTTGCTTTCCAGGTGCATGAGCAGCGCCGCACCGGCTTCACCGCCCAGATGAAACCGCCGCTCGCTCCAGTCCAGACAGGCGCAACAGGCCTTTCGCCGGGGATGGGTGCTTAACGGGATACCGAGTTTCAGAAACTGCTCCCGGCCATACAGGGTCAGTGCCGAACCGTCTGGCTCCAGCCAACTTTCGGCCTGCATGAAATCGTAGATCTGCACCGCCACCGCGCCCGCCAGATGGTCGTAGCAGGTGCGGGCTTCACGCAGGGCTTTTGGCGCGCTGGTTTCCGGCGGAGAAATGCGGTGCCACGACAGCCCCATCATCTGCTCCACCAGCTCCGCTACGTCATACCCTGCCAGGCGATAATAGCGATGGCGCCCCTGCGACAGGCAGGTAATGAGCTTTCCGTCCAGCAGCCGCGCAAGGTGCCCGCTGGCGGTAGACGGCGCCACATCCGCCGCCGCACTCAGCTCGGTGGCCGTCCACGCTCGCCCGTCCATCAGCGCACAAAGCATTTTCACGCGCGACGGATCGGCCATTGCGGCTGCTACTGCGGCAATGGCCTGCTCCAGCGCTGCGCTGTTATCTGGCGGTAAGCTCGTCTTTAACATAGGTTGCCCAGGGTTCGGTGATTGCTGCGGCCAGCTTATCATTATCCGTCAGCAGAATGAGGTGATTCGCGTGGTCGCTGTACTGGGTAAGAATAGACACCCCGCGAGCCGCCAGTGCAGCAGCTATCTCCCCCAGCTCGCCGGGGCGTTCCTGCCGCAGTTTTCTGATGATGGGCCGACGAACCGCTTTCAGGTTAAATCCGGCCTCAAGCAGAACATGGCGGGCTTTTTCGCCGTCTTCCACCAGAAAATGCGCCTCAACGCCGATTACACCACCGCCTTCCAGCCCAATCCCCTTACTGCCCAACAGCTGACCAAAGCGTGCCAGTTCACCCGGCTTATCGTTAAAAATCACATGAACATCATACATCCGCGTGCCCTCCGTTTTCGGCGCTGTATTCCCGCACCAGCTGTGCCACCCGAATGCGGTAGTACGTAAAAATCGACTCCCGCCCCTCGGCCTGCGCGGCCTGATGAAAAACGTTCTGCTTCCAGTTGCGGATAGCCTCTTCGTCCCGCCACCAGGAGAGCGAGAGAATTTTGCCGTCGGTGGTCAGGCTCTGGAAACGTTCGATATCGATAAAACCGTCAATATCCGCCAGCAGGGGTTTAAGTTCGGCCGCGAGCTGCAGGTAGCGCGCCTGATGCGCCGGCGCGGCTTTGGCTTCGAAAATGACTGCGATCATGAAGGTCTCTCCGTTGTGATGGTGTGAAGAGAATGCAGGACAGATGACAAGGATGCTTCGGTATGGAGCGAAGTGTTGTGCCGGATGGCGCTGCGCTTATCCGGCCTACGGTTTTTGTAGGCCCGGTAAGCGTAGCGCCACCGGGCAGGGTTTAACCCACAATCGACTTCGGTTCCATAAACGCCCCAATTCCCCATTCGCCCATCTCGCGTCCCACGCCGGAGTGTTTAAACCCGCCAAACGGGGCTTTTGGCTCATGCGCGAGGGTGTTTACCAGCACGCGCCCGGAAACAATCTGCTGCGCCACGCGACGCGCACGCCCGGTGTCACGCCCCAGCACCATCGCGCTCAGGCCGTACTCGGTATCGTTGGCAATCGCGACAGCCTCCGCCTCGTCCTGATAAGGAATAATGCACAGCACCGGGCCAAAAATTTCCTCACGCGCGATGGTCATCTGGTTGTTCACATCAGTAAACAGCGTCGGGCGCACAAACCAGCCGTCCCGCGTCCCGTCCGGTCGCCCTTCGCCGCCCGCCAGCAGTCGCGCGCCTTCGTCGAGCCCTTTGCGAATATACCCCTGCACCCGCAGCCACTGCTTTTTGCTGACCATTGGGCCAATCTCTGTCGCGCTTTCGCGCGGGTCGCCGGATTTCACCGCCGCCACCGCCTGCGCCAGGGCGGTTTCCATCTCGGCCTTGCGCGACTGCGGCACCAGAATACGTGTGCCGGCCACGCACGCCTGCCCGCTGTTCATAAACCCGGCCTGAATCACCAGCGGGATCGCCCGTGCAAGATCGACATCATCCAGCAAAATCGTCGGCGATTTACCGCCTAACTCCAGCGTGACGCGCTTAAAACCCTCCGCCGCGTTACGCAGGATCGCTTTGCCGGTATTCGTCGACCCCGTAAACGAGATTTTCGCCACGTCCGGGTGGCGGCTAGTGGTCTCCCCCACCGTCTCGCCGCGCCCGGTGATGATATTAAACACGCCCGCTGGCAATGCGGCATCACGCAGCGCCTCGGTAATAATCTGCGTTTGCAGGGCGCTCATTTCGCTGGGTTTGATCACCGCCGTGCAGCCCGCCGCGAGCGCTGCCGCCAGTTTCCCGCAGATAAACCCCGCATCGCTGTTCCACGGCGTGATCAGGCCCGCTACGCCTAGCGGCGTCATCTGCACCGATGCCGCCCCCGCTGAAAATGAAAATTCAAACGCCTCCAGGGCCTCAATCGCCTGGGCAATGACATCGGCCGGATAACTGGCCATCCACGCCGAGCGCGCAGCCGGTGCGCCGTACTCTTCGATTATCGCCTCCAGCAGTTCGTCATGACGGGCGGCAACAGCGGCATGCATACGTGTTAACGCAGCAATCCGTTCCTGTTTTGTGGTTTGCGACCACGCCGGAAATGCCGCTTTGGCGGCCGCAATGGCGCGTTCAGCGTCGACCTCATCTGCCAGACGCACCTGCCCTATGACCTGTGCCGTCGCCGGGTTGTATAAATCAAAACGCTCGGTGCCGTGCGGGGTAACAAATTCGCCGTTGATAAAAATCTGTTCGATGTGGTGCATATAAACCTCCTCAGGCTGTGTAGACACAGTCTGGCACGACTACTCTGTTGCGATAATCCACGCTATGCTGCAAAGGTTGTTTCGATTTTCAGGATAATCTATGCATCGTTCAGGTTTGACAGAGCTGGAAGTGGTGATGGCGGTGGTACGACGCGGCAGCTTTCGCGGTGCCGCCCAGGAGCTGGGTATGTCCGCCACGGCGGTGAGTAACGCCATCGCCGGGCTGGAGAGCCGCCTCGAGACGCGTCTTTTTAACCGCACTACCCGCAGCGTGGCGCTCACCGACGCCGGGCAGCGTTATGTGGCGCGCATCGGTCCGGCGCTGCAGGAAATTCGTCAGGCCGGGGAAGAGATCCACAGCGACACCGGCGAACCCGCAGGCACCCTGCGCCTGAACGTGCCGAACAATATTGGCTCCCTGTTTCTGGACCAGCTGCTGATCGACTTTATGATCCGCTACCCGAAAATGCGCGTGGAAACGGTGAGCGAGGCGCGGATGATCGATATCGTCGCCGAAGGCTACGACGCCGGGATCCGCCTTGAAGAGGCGGTGCCGCAGGATATGATCGCCGTACCGCTGACCGGAGAGATCCGCCAGCTCGTGACCGCCACACCGGACTATTTTGCCCGCCACGGTATCCCGCAAACGCCGGAGGATCTGCTGTTGCATCAGGGGATCGGGATGCGCATGGCCCACGGGGGGATCTACCGCTGGGAGCTGGCCCGTCGGGGAGTCCAGTATGCGCTGGCCGTGCCGCCGCGTTTTGCGACATCCGATCTTTTTGCCTCGATCCGCGCGGTCAAAGCAGGGCTGGGGATTGGCTTTTTACCGGAACTCTATATCCGTGATGAGCTGAAAAGCGGGGAACTGGTGAGCGTGTTAAACGACTGGACGCAGCCGTTTGCCGGGCTGCGTCTTTACTATCCAGGCCATCGCCACGTCCCGCCGGGGTTGCGGGCGCTGGTGGCGATGATCCGCGAGCGCGGGATTATTCCAGGTTAGCCTTGTTCAGTCCGTAAGCTGCGTCCAGCGAGCCGGGGGCCATGCGCGAGGTAATGCCTAAACGGTTCCAGGCGTTGATCGCCACGATGGCGAAGTTCAGCTCTGAAATTTCCACGTCAGAAAAGTGTTCCGCCACGCTGCGGTACAGCGCGTCGCTCACCCCGTGAACGCCAATCTGGGTCAACGCTTCGGCGAAGGCCAGCGCCGCTTTCTCGCGAGCGCTGAACAGCGGAGATTCGCGCCAGGCCGCCAGGTGGTAAAGGCGCAGTTCGCGCTCCCCGGCAATTTTGGCCTCTTTGGAGTGCATATCCAGACAGAAGGTACAGCCGTTCAGCTGGGAAACGCGAATGTCGATCAGGTGCTTCAGCGCCGGGTCGATGGAGGTTTTCGCCACTTCCATGCTCAGGGCGGACAGCGCGTTGGCAAGGGCTGGAGTGACTTTATGGTGGTTTACGCGAGTGCTCATTGTCTTTCCTCTTATTTACACGGTATGTGTCATGCGATGAGGACAATCTACGCGGGTCATGACATAGTAAAAAGATACAAAAACCATAAAATGAGGTAGGACATGAAGCCGGGCTATCACGACATTTACACCCGCTATCGCGACAACATTACGCGCGGCGTGCTGAAGCCTGGCGATAAGGTGCCCGCCATTCGCGTACTGGCCGAAGAGCTCAAGGTGGCGCGCAAAACCGTCGAAACGGCGTATGCTATTTTAATCGGCGAAGGGTACCTGGTGAGCCAGGGCGCGCGCGGCACGCGGGTCAATCCCGATCTCTTGCTACCCGCGACGCCGGCTCCAGCGGATCACACCACCGGTACACTCCCGGCATCGCTTATCAGCCAGCGTGAACGAGCGGGTTTTCTGCGCCCCGGCATTCCCTCCCTCGACAGCTTCCCCTATAAAAAATGGTTACTGCTGGCAGGCCAGGCAACGCGCTCGATGCGACCGGAAGAGATGCTCAACCCGCCGGTGCTGGGCTGGTATCCCCTGCGCCAGGCCATCGCCCGCTATCTGAATATCTCCCGCGGGCTCTCGTGTACCGCCGAACAGGTGTTGATCACCAGCGGCTACAGCGGCAGTCTGCGCCTGATCCTCGATACGCTCGCCAGCCGCAGCGACAAAGTGGTGTTTGAAGATCCGGGCTATTTTATGGGCCAGCAGTTGCTTAAGCGGATTGTGCCACGTCTGCACACCGTGCCGGTCGATCGCTGCGGCATCGACACGGAGTATCTGTTGCATCATCACCGCGACGCCCGTTTTGCTATCGTGACGCCCTCTCACCAGAGCCCACTGGCGGTAACGCTCTCTCTGCCGCGTAAACAGCAGCTTCTCGACTGGGCGAGCCAGAACGGGGCGTGGATTATTGAAGATGATTACGACGGAGAATTTCACTATACCCGCAAGGTGCTGCCGTCGCTGAAAAGCCTCGATCGCCATGATCGGGTGATCTTTATGGGCACTTTCAGTAAAACCATTATGCCCTCCTTACGCATGGGCTACATCGTGATGCCCGCCAGCACGGTTGAGGCATTTACCGACTGCGCGGACATCGTCGCCAGCGGCCAGCCGGTATTGACGCAAAAAATCCTCACCACCTTTCTCAACGAGGGTCATTTTTTCCGTCATCTCAAGAAGATGCGCGCGCTGTACCAGACCCGCCGGGAGTGGATGATTGCCGCCCTGCGTGAGGTATATGGCGATCTGTTTTTCACCGAGCAAAACGACGGCGGAATGCATATCGTGGCGTTTCTGGCGAAAGGCAGCAACGATCGGGAGGTGGCGTGCTGCTGGCAAGCGCAGCAGCTGCAGGTGAATGCCCTTTCAGAGTGGTATCGCGGGTCGGGCAAACGTTACGGGCTGGTGATGGGCTATAACAACGTGCGGTCATATCAGGAGGCGGTGGATTTGCTGGAAAGACCGAAGCGGCAGACGCTTACGCTGTTGAGCTAAACATCGCCCGGTGGCGCTACGCTTACCGGGCCTACGGGATCGTAGTAGGCCGGGTAAGGCGCAGCCGCCACCCGGCGGCGACGTGTCTCACACATCATACCGCGACAACCCAACGTCCTTGAGCTGCTCGTCGCTCATCTGGCTCAGAATGCGGCGGGTACGGTTGACGCGATACCAGTTACGCAGCGTTTTCGCTACCCACACAAACGCGATAAACGGACGTTTTGAACGATTTTCGTAGAATTCCATGATGCCTTCCTCACCGTGTCAGTGGGGCTATGATCGTGGAAAACGGTTTTAGCAATACAGACTCAAAAACAACTTTTGTTTAACATACAGATCCGCTAAAACGGTATCTGCATGCCGTTTTTTGCGGCAATCTGTACTGGTTTTGTAATCTGTATGGTGACAACAAAGGATACAGCATGACGCGCTACCAACATCTGGCCAATCTACTGGCAGAACGCATTGAACAAGGGCTGTATCGCAGCGGTGAACGTCTGCCGTCGGTACGCGCGCTGAGCCAGGAGCATGGCGTGAGCATCAGCACCATACAGCAGGCCTATCAGATCCTCGAAAACCTGCAGCTCATCACTCCCCAGCCGCGTTCCGGCTATTTTGTGTCTAAGCGCAAGGCCCAGCCGCCGGTGCCGGCCATGACGCGCCCGGTGCAGCGCCCGGTGGACGTCACCCAGTGGGATGAGGTGATGATGCTGCTGGATGCCCGCGCCGACAAAGAGATGATCTCCTTTGGCGGCGGTTCGCCAGACGTTAACCAGCCGAGCCTGAAGCCCCTGTGGCGTGAGATGAGCCGCATCGCACAGCACAACCCCGCCGAAATGCTGAGCTATGACGTACTCGACGGCCGCCTTGAGCTGCGCGAGCAGATCGCCCGGCTGATGCTCGACGGGGGCTCCACCGTGGCGGCGAACGAGATTGTGATCACCAACGGCTGCCACGGCGCGCTCTCCATCGCCCTGCTGTCGGTCTGTAAACCAGGAGACATTGTGGCGGTGGAGTCGCCGTCGTTCCACGGCACCATGCAGATGCTGCGCGGGTTTGACATCAAGGCGATAGAAATTCCGACCGATTCGCAAACCGGGATCAGCATTGAGGCATTAGAGCTGGCGCTGGAGCAATGGCCCATCAAAGCAGTCATCCTGGTGCCCAACTGCAATAATCCGCTTGGGTTTATCATGCCGGAGTCGCGTAAGAAGCAGGTGCTGGCCCTGGCCCAGCGGCACGATATCGTGATCGTCGAGGATGATATCTACGGCGAGCTGGCGGCGGAATACCCGCGCCCGCGGACCATTCACTCCATGGATATTGATGGCCGCGTGATCCTCTGCAGTTCGTTTACCAAAACCGTGGCGCCAGGGTTACGCGTCGGCTGGATTGTGCCGGGACGCTACTACGACCGGGTGATGCACATGAAATACGCCGCGGGCGGGTTTAACGTGCCGGGCACGCAGATGGCGGTGGCGGCGTTTATCCGCGACGGCCATTATCATCGCCACGTGCGCCGTATGCGCCAGATTTATCAGCAGAATATGGAAACCTATACCTGCTGGGTACGGCAATATTTTCCGGCAGACATATGCGTGACGCGCCCGCAGGGCAGTTTTTTGCTGTGGGTGGAGCTACCGGAGAAGGTCGACATGGTGTGCGTCAGCAAGCAGCTGTGCCGGTTGAAGATCCAGGCGGCGGCCGGGTCGCTGTTTTCCGCCTCCGGAAAGTACCGCAACTGCCTGCGGATTAACGTGGCATTACCGCCGACGGATAAGCATCGCGAGGCATTGAAGAAGATGGGTGAAGCGATTGTGATTGCGATGGAGGAGGGCTAGTGCGGCCTGATGCCCTCACCCCGGCCCTCTCCCACAGGGAGAGGGAGAAAACCGCCGTTGTAGGCCCGGTAAGCGCAGCGCCACCGGGCAACAGGCCGCACTACTCGTCGAAGTACCAGTACCCCTGGTTAATTAGCCCGGTGAGCTCCTCGACAAACGCCGGGTTGTTCAGCGCATCGCCCAGCTCGGCCTGGCCCAGCTCAGTGTAGCGGCACAGCGCGTCCGCCGCCTTCGCGTCTACCGTCTCGAGCTGTTCACTGTTGATAAAGAAACTGCCGTTGATATTCAGCACGCGCAGGCCGCTCAGGCGCGACAATCTCTCGCCGCCCTGCAGCGCGTCCAGCACCTCCTCGGGCGCATACGGCGGCTCGGCGGCGGCGATATCCAGCTCGTGACGTGGCGTGGAGACAAAGCTGCCGAACCATTTTGTGAAATCATCCGGCTTACCGATCATGTCGATCATCATCTGGCGAATGCGATCGAGCTCGTACTGCTCAATGCGCCCAGGGTGTTCGCGGCAGGTCAGATCCGGATCGCTGTAATGCTCCCCACCCAGATCGTTTTCCAGCGCGTAATCGGCAAAGCTGCTGATCAGATCGCGGCCGTTTGGCCCCCGGAAACCCACAGAGTAGTTCAGCGCGGTTTCATGAGTGAAGCCGTCGTGCGGGAATCCAGGTGGAATGTAGAGAATATCGCCCGGCGCCAGATCTTCGTCGATGATCGGTTCAAACGGATCCACGTGCAGCAGCGCCGGATGTGGGCAGAACTGACGCATCGGCAGCTTGTCACCCACGCGCCAGCGACGGCTGCCCATCCCCTGAATGATGAACACATCGTACTGATCGATATGCGGGCCCACGCCGCCGCCCGGCACGGAGAAGGAGATCATGAGATCATCCAGACGCCAGTCCGGCAGCACGCGGAACGGGCGCACCAGCTCCGCCGCCGGCATGTGCCAGTGGTTCACCGCCTGCGCCAGCAGCGACCAGCCGGTTTCGCCCAGGCCGTCAAAGTGCTCAAACGGACCATTGCTGGCCTGCCATTTGCCGTTGAAATGGCTCACCAGACGGCTATCGACCTCCGGCTCCATCGCCAGGCCTGCCAGCTCGTCCGGGGTAATCGGGTCGACAAAATTCGGGAAGGCATTTTTCAGCACAACGGGTTTTTTTTGCCAGTATTTCTCAAGAAATTCCGGCCAGTTCAGGTTCAGTTGATACGCCATGGATAGCACCAGTGAGAGGGGAAACAGGCGCGATTATAGGCAAGAAGGCAGAGGGGGAACTTGTCATGGGTCAAACCAGCACGCGTAGGTCGGGTAAGGCGTAGCCGCCACCCGACACGTACACGGCGTTAAAAACTTAATCCAGCTTCAGATCGTCATAATGGGTAATCAGTTTACCCACAATGCCGTAATCCAGCGCTTCGGCCGGAGACATCCAGAAGTTGCGGTCGGTGTCTTTTTTCACTTTTTCCAGCGGCTGGCCGGTGGCGTCGGCGATCAGTTTGTTTACCCGGTCCAGCATGCGGATGATCTCGCGCGCTTCAATCTCAATATCCGTCGCCTGACCGCGCACGCCGCCCAGCGGCTGGTGGATCATAAAGCGGGTGTTTGGCAGCGAGTAGCGATGCTCTTTTTTCGCCGCCAGGAAGATGGTGATCCCGGCGCTCGCCACCCAGCCGGTGCCGATCACGTGCACGTCCGGGCGGATGAACTTGATGAAGTCGTGAATGGTATCACCGGCTTCCACGTGACCGCCCTGGCTGTTGATGTACAGTTTGATCGGATCGTTGCTCACGCTTTGCAGCAGGATCAGCTGGGTGATGACTTTCTCTGCCAGCGCCTGGTTGATTTCACCGGAGATAACAATCGAGCGGGATTCCAGCAGCTTCTGCTGCAGTGCGCTCTGTGTCCCTTCCGCTTTATCCTTATCGCCGTCTTTCAGTGTGTAGTGCATTGTTATGTCCTCAGCATTTAGCGCTCAAAACCAGAGTGTAGCCTGTTTTACCCGTGAAAGTCCTCAGGCGCACACAATGCGAATGTCCTGGGCCGCAAACGCGTCGACAACGCCCTGTTCCAGCGCCTCTTCTACCACCAGCACATCAATGTCCTGGCACGTCGCCACCACAAAGCGCGCCACACCGGGAAGTTTGTCTGCCGTCAGGGCCACGATGGTCTGGTTGCTCTGGGCGATAACCGCCTTTTTGAATTCGCAGTCGGCAAAGTCAAAGCCGGTGAGTCCCATCTGCGGATCCATCGCGCAGCCGCCAATAAAGGCCTGATCGAAGATGATGCCCTGGATCTGACCCGCGGCCGTGGCGCCCACCGACCCGCCGGATGCCCGCTGGATCTGCCCGCCGGTGATGATCACCTCGCACAGGGGATGGCGCAGCAGTTCCGTGGCGATGGCCGGGGAGTTGGTCACCACCGTGACGTTGAGATCCGCCGGGAGGGCTTTCGCCAGCGCCAGGTTTGTTGTACCCGCGTCAATAAAAATGCACCCGCCCGCCTGAACCAGCGTTGCTGCTTTCTGCGCGATTGTGTGCTTTTCTGCACTTATTTTCTGCTCGCGGCTTAAAAAATTACCCGCATCCGAAAGCTGAAGCACCGCGCCGCCGTAGACCTTTTTGCAATACCCCTCTTTGCTAAGTTCATGTAAATCACGGCGAATCGTGTGCTCGGATACGTTCATCTGGCTCGCCAGCTCGGTACAGACCACCCTTCCGCTCTTCTGAAGGATCTGGCGGATCCGCGCTTGTCGCTGTTCAGGAAAAGCTGCATAATCGAGCATTGAAAGTCCTTTAAAAATTCTAATCGAGTATCAATGCGCATAATGTTGCATAACCGCGCAACACAAACAACGAGGGTTACAATGAATATTGCACATGTCGCACTCTGGACCCGCAGCCTTAAGACCCAGGTTCAGTTCTGGGAAACGGTGTTTAATGGCCGCAGCAACGCACGCTACGTCAGTAAAAATCGTCCGGGCTTTGAGTCCCATTTTATTACCCTGGACGAGGGGCCGACGATTGAGCTGATGACCATTCCGGACCTGCCCGACGCGCCTGCCCACCCGGAATTTATTGGCTGGGCGCATATCGCCATCAACGTCGGCGGAAAAGCACAGGTGGACAGCATGGCGGCACAGGCCAGGGCAAACGGCACGCTGCTTAGCGCCCCGCGGATGACCGGGGACGGCTTCTATGAAGCGGTAATCGCGGACCCGGACGGCAATCGCATTGAGCTTGTCGGTGCATAAAAACAGCGTTTCGTTCCTTCACCGCCCCTGCTCCGGCTCGCTATACTTCATATGGTTATCATATTGTTAAATGATAATGATATTTAATGTGTTAAGATGAAAGTCAGCATAAACAGTCTCTTACGTAACCGAAGGGACGGTTTGCATCCTCGACCTTTAAATCAGCACCGGGGCGGTGAATGGAACACATTGTGTATGTGGTTGATGACGATGACGCCGTCAGGCAGTCCGTGACCGGGCTACTGGAATCGGCAGACCTGAACGCTATCGGCTTTTCATCGGCAGAAGCATTTCTTCAGCACCGCTTCGAGGATCTGCCTTCGTGCGTGATCCTCGATATGCAAATGCCCACCATCTCCGGTTTTGAGGTGGCTGATGCCCTCAGGGACAGCGGGCGTGAGATCCCGATTATTTTCCTCACCGGCCACGGCACCATCCCGATGTCGGTTCGCGCCATCAAAGGCGGGGCCTATGAGTTTCTGACCAAACCGGTTGAATCCGCCGCGCTTATCGACGCCATTGAATCCGCGCTCCGGCTGGCGGAAAACAACGCCGTGCGTAACAAAGAGCACTACGCCCTGAAGCAGCGCCATATGTCTCTTACCCCGCGCGAACATGAAGTGCTCCAGCTGGCGATAAGCGGCCTGCTGAACAAGCAGATCGCCGCCGAGCTTGGGGTGAGCGAAATCACGGTGAAAGTCCATCGCCGCCGCGTGATGGAGAAGATGCAGGTGCGCTCCGTGGCAGAGCTGGTCAGGGTTGTGGAACGCCTGAGCAAAAGTCTGCCAACGGAATAGCCGTTACCCTTCCTGTGCCGCAAGCGGCAGCGCAAAAGCAAAGACGGTGCCGTGCGGCTCCCGGCGGCGCGCGCTCAGTTTCCCGCAGTGCCGCTCAATGATGCTGGCGCTGATGGTCAGCCCCATCCCCATGCCCTGCGCTTTGGTGGAATAGAACGAGTCAAAAATCTTCTCCAGCCGCTCAGGCTCTATGCCGCTGCCGGTATCGGCTATCTCCACCAGCACTCTCCCTTCTGCATTGCTGGTGCTGATGGTGATGGTGCAAGAGCGATCTTTCACCTCGGCCATCGCCTCTACCGCGTTCATCACCAGGTTGAGCAGCACCTGCTGGATCTGCACGCTGTCGCCGGTGATAAAGCTGTCCTGCGCCTGCAAAAGGTAATCGACGCTAATGTGTCGCTGCTCAAGCTCGCTGCGCGACAGCGCGATGATATGGTGGACCAGGTAGTGCAGATCGATGCGTGAGAAGGTCGGATCCTGCTTGCGCGTCAGGGACTGAATGCTGCGGATGATCTCCCCCGCCCGCGCCCCTTCAGCGGCGATCTCCTCCAGCCCTTCACGCACTTTATCCAGCCGGGCTGGCTCCCGGTTGAGCCAGCGCAGGCTCGCCCCGGCGTTGGAGACGATCGACATCAGCGGCTGGTTGATCTCATGAGCGATGGAAGAGGTCAATTGCCCGACGGTGGTCGCCCGGGAAACGCGCGCCAGATCCGCCTGCGCCACCCGCATCGCATCTTCCGCCGCCCGCTGGCTGGTAATGTCGGTGATGATGCCGTAATACTCGTTCACCTCGCTGCCCACGCCCACCGGATCGCCAATCCCGAGAATATAGCGGGTTGAGCCATCGGTACGGTTAATGCGGAACTCCGCCCGCATGGAGAGCCCTTCGCGTACGCTTTGGGTGACGATGGTACTGATCCGGGCGTAATCATCCTGATGCACAAAGGTCAAAAACTCCGCCATGGAGATCTTCTTTTGCTGTTCAGGCAGGCCGAGGATTCGGGCGTACTCCTCGGAGATAAACATCAGATCCTGCTCCAGCTCCCAGCGCCAGCTGCCGGTGTGGCTGATCTGCTCGCCCAGCATCAGCGAGGTCTGGCTGGATCGCAGCTCTTTCTCCACGCGACGACGCTGGATGTTTTCCGCCAGCAGCTCGGCATACAGGCGCGCCGTCTCCAGCGAGACCGCCGCCTGCGCCCCCAGCAGGCTCACCACGCGGGAGTGCTCGGCGGTAAAGACCTCCGGCATCAGGCGATTTTCCAGGTAGAGCACGCCCACCAGACGCGCCTGTTTGAACATCGGGACGCACATCACGGCCGCCCCCGAGGTCACGAGATAAGGATCCTGGCTGAAGGGGTGGAACTCTTCCGGCTTGCCGGTGCGGATCTCCTGTCCGGTGCGGATCACCGCCGCCAGCACCGACAGCGGCATATCGGTCGCCATCGGGACCTCTTTCAGGATCCGCACCCGCACGCCGTCAGTACTGGTCCACGCGCTGGCCTCGATCTCCGGGATATGGTTGTCGCTCACGCGCAGCAGCAGACCGCGCTGCGCCCCGGCCCGTTCAAGCAGCAGCGTCATCAGGTTTTCGATTAACCGCTCAAGGTTAATTTCTTCAGACAGCGCGCGTGACGCCTTGATCACGCTTTGCAGATCGCGAATCACTTCATTCTGCGCGAAAGCCACCGTGTCGTACGCGCTGGCCTGGGCGGAGCTCAGAAGATGCGGAAAATCCTGCTCAAGCTGGCGCACTTTTGCCTGTGCACCGGCGCGGCCCCAGGCGGCGATCGCCCCGCGGAAGTGGGCGTCCGAGGCGGTCGGATAGCCGCAGGCAAGGGCAAAGCGCCCTGCCAGCTCGTGGGCCAGCGCGTTCAGCGGATTAAAACCACCCTCCCGCGAGAGGCGCACCGCTTTCTCATACTGCTCAAGCGCAATGCTGTTCATCCCGTCCAGACGCACGATTTCGGCGTAAATCAGCGCCTCTTTGTCGGCAAACGTGCCCGGATTAATCCGTGCCCAGAGGGCGATTTTGTCGTAGTGGGCGTGAATGCTGCGACGGTGATTTGCCGAGAAGGTCTCCGGCGTCAGCTGTCTGGAAAGCGACAGGGCGCTGTAGAGATGGTAATCCAGCAGGTGAATGTGGCCGGGCGCAGACCATGCGAACCAGCCCGCCTGC
Source organism: Enterobacter sp. 50793107 (assembly GCF_001463365.1). Classification (NCBI taxonomy): domain Bacteria; kingdom Pseudomonadati; phylum Pseudomonadota; class Gammaproteobacteria; order Enterobacterales; family Enterobacteriaceae; genus Enterobacter; species Enterobacter sp. 50793107. The sequence goes on from NZ_LNII01000050.1 coordinate 224,931, forward strand.
TCCAGCTCCGCCTGCGCGGCGGCATACTCCCCGCAGGTAAAGTGCGCCATCCCACGGTACAGCCAGTACCAGAACAACATGGTCGAGGTCTGCTCCGGGGCCTGCTCAGGCGCCGCTGGCAGCATCGCTTCAGGGAGTACCTGCGCGGCGCTCCAGGTGCCGATGACCGGCGTACGCAGAAACTCAACGTAGCCGCGCTGGAGCATCAAAATCGTTTCGATGTCCTGGAAGTGGGTTTTACGGACAAAGGCCAGACCGCGATCGATGCTGGTCAGCACCCCGTCCAGATGATCGCCCCGCGAGAGGAAGTTGATCACCTGATGGCAGGCCGCAAAGCAGGCCACCGTCATATCACCGTGAGTGACGGCGGCGGTAAAGCAGGCTTTGGCGCACTCGATGGTGAATGACAGCGGCTGGGTCCAGACGCTGAGCTGATCGAGCGGCAGCAGGGTTTTGGCTTCAAAGGCATCGTAGCCGTGACGGTTTACCAGCTCGCGGGCCAGCGTGCCGTACTGGAAACCAAGGCGATACTCGGCGTAGCGTTGGCCAATCAATACGCCAAACCAGGCCATCGCCGTGGTGGAGGCGCCGGTGATACCGTGGTCGAGGGTCAGATGCATCATGCGACAAAGCAGCAAAAAGTGCAGGCGCGGACAGATAAAACTGGCGCAAATGCTGGCGCTATACAGCAGGTTCATCACCGCTTCGGTTTGCGGGTTGTCCATTTGCGAGAGCTGGACAAATTGCTGTTGCGGCGCGTCACCCACGCGGTTGCAGAAGTGTTTCCAGGCTTCGTCGCACTCGACGTCTTCCGGGTAGTGGCTGATCTGGATACCAAAAATCCCCAGCCAGCACAGCGCCGCCTCCAGCGCCAGACGGCTGTCGGACTGGCGAATGTAGACTTCCACCAGCAGGTTAGCCGCCAGCGCTTTTTCAGTCAGCCCGCCGGGGCAGCCGAGGATCGCGTCACACAGCTCGCGGGTTCGCTCCAGGTGGCCGAGCGCAAATTCACAGCCCGCCTCTTCGATGTCGAGCATAAAGTCAGACACCGCCCCGGCATTGCCCAGCGCTCTGGCGGTCTGAATGTAGCTCAGGGCCGAATGATAATCGCCGGTGCGCTTCGCCCGCCGTGCGGCCAGCAGGCTGAGCTCGCGGAACATCTGGCGCTGCGGCGCGGGCTGAATGCTGTCCAGCGCGGCCGTCACGTGGTGCACGGCGCGGAACAGCAGTTCGTTCCCCGCCGCCTGACGCGCGGCCTCGGCCAGCAGGCTGGCGGTGGTCAGGTGCAGGTGGCTCCTCTCACGCTGATCCAGCAGTGCGAAAGCAGCCTCCTGCACCCTGTCGTGGGTAAAGGCATACGCTTTTTCCGTCAGCACAATCAGCTGCGCCATCACCGCCGGGTGCAGCGCATAACGGATTTCCGCCACCGACATCCCGACCACGCGGCACAACATCTCCAGCTCGCCCGTGCCGCCAAGACAGGCAATGCTGCCCAGCAGACGACGCGTCTCGTCGGGCATCTCTTCGAGCTTTTCCAGCACCAGGGTGACGACATTTTCGGTGTAATGCCGGGCGCGGATCGCCTGCAGATCGTACTGCCATTTATCCTGATACTTGTTATGCACCACCAGCCCGTCATCAACAATGCGGCGGAAAAACTCATGCACGAACAGCGGGTTGCCGCCGGTTTTTTCGTGGATAAGCGTGGCGAGATCGGTTGTTGTGGCGCTGCGCACGCGAAACAGCGTGCCCAGCCAGCGTGCTACCGCCTTCACCGTCAGCGGCTGCGGGATAATCTCGATGGCGTGTTGCGCCGACGCCGGCAGGCTCGCGAGCTGCTGCTGTAACGCGGGATCGGATAACGAGGCGATGTCCCGGTGCGCCACCACCAGCAATAGCGGAATGGCACCGCAGGTCGCCAGCAGGTGCTTCAACGTTTGCAGGCTGGCGGCGTCGCTCCACTGCAGATCGTCAAGCAGCAAGACCAGCGGACAGCCCTGCGAGGCAAAGGTTTTAACCAGCACCAGCACCATATGGCTGAAGCGGGCCCGGGCATCAATGGAAAATGTATCTGCCGAGAAGCGAGGTTTACTCTCCAGCAGCAACCCCAGCTCGGGCACCAGGCTGACAGCCAGCTCTTCATATCCTTCCAGGGCGCGCGAGAGGCGGATTTTCCACTTCGCCACCTCTTCCGCAGGCAGCCCGAGCAGGTGCAGCGTCAGGGTGCGAAACGCCGAGCTTAATACGCCGTAGGGTAACGTCGGCGAAAACTGATCGACCTTGCCCACCGCCAGCAGCACCCTGCGCTGCTGCAACGTTTTTAGCGCCGTGGCGATGATCGAGGATTTACCGATCCCCGACGGCCCGCCGATTGTCACCAGCTCCGGCACAATGTTTTGCCCCACCCGCTCAAACGCGGCGATGACGTCGTTTGCCTGCGGATGCGCCGCAAACAGGGAGTCCGCCAGATGGATCGCCGGCGTCCGATCCTGCTGGCCGGGCGTAAAGGCGACGATCTCGCCTTCGGAGGTTAACGTCGCCTGACAGCGTCGAAGATCGGCAATCAGCCCGTCGACGGTCTGGTAGCGGTTATCGGGTTGCTTCTCCAGCAGCTTGAGGATGATGGTCGACAGCATGTCGGGCACATCCGGGCGCAACACGGCGGGAGAAAGCGGCTCAGAGGCAATGTGGTAATGCGCCCAGTTGGTCTGCTCGTTCTCGCCCAGCTCAAACGGCAGGCGTCCGGTCAGGAGCTCATAAAGCACAATGCCCAGGCTGTAGAGATCGCTGCGGCAATCGACGGCCCGCTGTGTGCGGGTGGTGTGCTCCGGGGACATATAGGCGGGCGTACCGCCAGAGACGGCCAGCCGGGTCTGGGAAAAGGCCCCGGAGATGCTACATGACAGGCCAAAGCTGCCCAGACGGCAGGTTGAATCGTGATGAACAAAGATATTGCCGGGCTTGATATCGCCGTGGATCAGGTTTTGCAGGTGCATCTGACGCAGCGGCGTGCAGATCTGGATCGCCAGCTCGATAAACCGGGCGATCCCCGAGATCGCCCTGCCCGCGCGTCGCGCCAGCAGCTCAAACGAAAACGGCGCATACACCAGTGCAAAACGCCCCCGGTACTGGGTGGAGGCCACGGCGCGAACGGCCCAGCTGTCCTGCAGGTGATCGCGCAACGCAAACTCATTTTTGAGCAGCCGGGTGGCCCGCTCTTCCTCTTCGTCGCTGACCGCGGTGGCAATGATAAAGGAGCCGCCAGAATGAGGATGTCGGGCGTTCATCCAGGAGATCCCGCCCTCCTGCGCCAGCACGGTAAAAATGACATCCTCTTTAAGGACAAAAACCCGCCCATCATGGAGATTTCCCTGGGCGGGCCAGAATGCAGGCAGCTCGTTTTCGTTCATCCGCGATCCTTATTGTCGGCGGGCCAGCTCCCGCTGAATATGATCCAGCAGAATATCGATGTTAATAGGCTTACGCAAAAATGCAGCGGCGCCCAAATCAAGAGCGTACCGCTGCATATTTTCATCAGCATGACCGGAGATAAAGAGTACGGGGGGAGGCGGGGCAGCCAGCAGCCGCAGCTTTTCAAACAGCTCCAGGCCGTTCATGCCCCGCAGCTTGATATCGGTGATCACCAGCGCCGCGCCGGACAGGGCGAACGGGTGGCTCAGAAACACCTCTGCCGAATCAAACGTGTCGGTCGCATACCCTTCCGACTCCAGGAGGTTACTCAGCCCGCTGCGGACAGAACGTTCGTCATCAATGATGGCAATGCGCCACGGCAGCGTCATGCTGTTATTCCTCAAAAAATCATTAAACGTCGCGGTTTTCCTTCACGGGCGCGGGAGGCGCCGTGCCGCTGATTTTCGGCACACACTCGTGACGAAACCAGGCCAGAGTCAGCGGTTCGCGATTCAGTATGCGACGTCCCACCGGGATCAGCTGTTCGCCCACCAGCATACCAAACAGGCCAAGCAGGGCGACAACCGGCGGTGCCGGAGAGTGGACGTTGAGCAGAGCGTAAATTACCCCAGCCAGCACGCCGCACACCAGCGAAATTATCCAGGCCTTCATGATGACTCTCCTGCCGGATGGTGAACCACTGCCGGAACGCTCACCACGCTGTCGCGGGCTAACAGATGGCGCGTCGCCTGCTCCCCGGCCAGCATCCCCAGCAGGCCAATCAGCGCCAGCGCGGGCGGCGCGGGGGAGCGTACCTTCAGCGCGGCATACATCAGGCCGATCAACACGCCTGCCGCAAGGGATATCAACCCTGTACTCATAGAGAACTCCAGAAAGCAGTCAGTGGCAGGCCGGATGAGGGACCAGCCTGCCGCCGGGACTTAGCGGGCCGGGACCGGCGCTAAGGTACGGTGCTCGCTCTTCTGGCGAGACGGCGCTTTGTGCACCATGGTGTAAGCGTAATCCACGCCCATGCCGTACGCGCCGGAGTGCTCGCGCACGATATCCATCACCGCGGTGTAGGTCTCTTTACGCGCCCAGTCGCGCTGCCACTCCAGCATCACCTGCTGCCAGGTCACCGGGATCACGCCCGCCTGGATCATGCGCTGCATGGCAAAGTCGTGGGCTTCTTTGGTGGTACCGCCGGACGCGTCCGCCACCATATAAATTTCGTAGTCGCCTTCCAGCATTGCGCACAGGGCAAAGCTGTTGTTGCACACTTCGGTCCACAGACCGGCAACCACCACCTTCTTCTTGCCGTTGGCTTTCAGCGCGTCGCGCACCTTCTGGTCATCCCAGGAGTTCATGGAGGTACGCTCCAGAATGTCCTGGCCCGGGAACACGTCCAGCAGCTCCGGGTAGGTGTTACCGGAGAAGCTTTCAGTCTCTACGGTGGTGATGATGGTCGGGATGTTGAACACTTTGGCCGCTTTCGCCAGCGCCACGGTGTTGTTTTTCAGCACCTGGCGGTCAATAGACTGCACGCCAAACGCCATCTGTGGCTGGTGGTCGATGAAAATAATCTGACAGTTCGCAGGGGTTAATACTTCGAGCTTTGAAGAGGTCATAGCATTTTCCAGTGGTTAAGGGTGAAATCGCCGTGAGTGCCACGCCGATAAAGTCGCCCCCATCCTGCGGCCTTCTGCGCCTGTGCGTAATTATCTCTTCGTATAGTTAACCTTAGGTATAGTTATACTTTGGTATACCTATCCTATTGTATAACTGGATCTTTGCCGAAACCGGTTCCCATAATCCTGACCATTCCCCTCTCAGTCAGGAGCAGTTATGGTTACCCTTGGAAAAGCCGATCTCATTCTGGTTAACGGCCAGTTTCACACCGTCGATCGCGAGAATCCTGTGGCGGAAGCCGTCGCCGTGCGCGACGGAAAATTTCTGGAAGTGGGTACCGTCGCCGAGGTGATGCAACACCACTGCGACGGCACTAAAGTGGTGGATTTAAAAGGCCACACCGCCATCCCCGGCCTGAACGACTCCCACCTGCACCTCATTCGTGGCGGGCTGAACTACAACCTCGAGCTGCGCTGGGAAGGCGTGCCGTCTCTGGCCGATGCCCTGCGGATGCTGAAAGAACAAGCCCTGCGCACGCCATCGCCACAGTGGGTGCGCGTGGTGGGCGGCTGGAGCGAGTTCCAGTTTGCCGAACGCCGCATGCCAACCCTGGATGAAATTAACGACGCCGCGCCGGATACCCCGGTCTTTATCCTGCACCTCTACGACCGCGCCCTGCTCAACCGCGCCGCGCTGAAGGTGGTTGGCTACACCAAAGACACGCCAAACCCGCCGGGCGGCGAGATCCAGCGCGACGCCAACGGCAACCCGACCGGGATGCTGATCGCCCGTCCGAACGCCATGATCCTCTACGCCACGCTGGCCAAAGGGCCGAAGCTGCCGCTGGAGCAGCAGGTTAACTCCACCCGCCAGTTTATGCGCGAGCTGAACCGTCTGGGGCTGACCAGCGCCATCGACGCGGGCGGCGGCTTCCAGAACTACCCGGAAGATTACGAGGTGATTGCCGAGCTGCACGAGAAGAAGCAGATGACCGTCCGCATCGCCTACAACCTCTTTACCCAGCGTCCGGGCCACGAGCTGGAAGACTTTGAGAAATGGACCGACATGCTCACGCCGGGCCAGGGCAGCGACTTCTTCCGCCATAACGGCGCGGGCGAGATGCTGGTCTTCTCCGCCGCCGATTTTGAAGATTTTCTCGAACCGCGTCCTGACCTCGCGCCGGGTATGGAGGATGAGCTGGAGCGCGTGGTGCGCCATCTGGTAGAGCACCGCTGGCCGTTCCGCCTGCACGCCACCTACAACGAGTCCATCAGCCGCATGCTGGACGTGTTCGAAAAAGTTAACCGCGATATTCCGTTTAACGGCCTGCACTGGTTCTTCGACCATGCAGAGACCGTCACCCAGGCCAACATCGACCGCATCAAAGCGCTCGGCGGCGGCATTGCCGTGCAGCACCGTATGGCCTTCCAGGGCGAATACTTTGCCGAGCGTTACGGCATTGAAGCCACCCGCCATACGCCACCGGTGGCAAAAATGCTGGAGACCGGCGTACCGGTGGGCTTAGGCACCGATGCCACCCGCGTGGCGAGCTACAACCCGTGGACCGCCCTCTACTGGCTGGTCTCTGGCCGCACCGTCGGCGGGATGCAGATGTACGATCACAGCGCCCGTCTGGATCGCGACACCGCCCTGATGCTCTGGACCCAGGGCAGCGCGTGGTTCTCCAGCGAACAGAACCAGAAGGGGCAGATTAAGGTCGGTCAGCTCGCCGATCTGGCGGTGCTGAGCAAAGACTACTTCCGCGTGCCGGAAGAGGAGATCAAGGGCATCGAATCCGTCCTGACGGTGGTCAACGGCGATATCGTCTACGCCGCAGGCAGCTTTGGCCCGCTGGCCCCGCCTGCCATTCCGGTCCTGCCTGAGTGGTCCCCGGTGGTGAAGGTGCCGGGCCACTACCGCAGCGCGCCGCCGCAGGCCACACGCGTGGGTATGAACGCCGTCCACCACTGCAGCGGCCCGTGCGGGGTGCACAGCCACCAGCATGATTTTGCCCGCACGTCAGAGATACCGGTGTCGGACGATAACGCATTCTGGGGGGCGCTGGGCTGCAGCTGCTTTGCATTCTGATGAAAAACACCTTTGCTCCGCCCCGGGTCGACCTGGGGCTGTTTTTCCTGCGTCTGACCGGCAGCCTGCTGTTGCTGTACGTACACGGCCTGCCGAAGGTGCTGCACTTCAGCGAAGAGCTGACGCGCATTGAAGATCCGTTCGGCTTCGGGCCCTGGGCGAGCCTGATCCCGGCGATTGTCGCCAAGGTGATCTGCCCGCTGTTTATCATTGCGGGTGTTTACACCCGCCTGGCGTGCCTGCCGATTATTGCCGTGCTGCTGGTGGCGATGCTGGCGGTACACCCGAACTGGTCGATTGCCGAAGGGCAGTTTGGCTGGCTGCTGCTGATTATCTTCACCACCCTTGCCCTGACCGGGCCGGGCCAGTGGCGGCTGCAGCGTAAGGTAACGGAGAAATTTGCATGACCCAGGTTAACGACGTTCGTGACGCCCACGTCGAGACGACGCCCGCACCGACGGTTTCGCCCTGGCAGCCGCTGAGCCAGCCGGTGTTCCGCATGCTGTGGATCGCCACGGTGGTCTCTAACGTCGGCTCATGGATGAGCGACGTCGGTATTAACTGGAGCATGCTGAGCCTGAGCGCCGATCCGCTGGATATCGCGCTGGTACAGGCGGCCAGCAGCCTGCCGATGTTCCTCTTCGCCCTGCCGTCCGGGGTGATGGCGGACATCGTCGACCGACGTAAATACCTGCTCTTCTCCCAGCTGTGGGTGTTCATCGCCGCCGCCGGGCTGGCGGTGCTCTCCTTCACCGGCCACGTCACGCCTGCGGTTCTGCTGGTGACGACGTTTCTGCTGAGCGTGGGGGCGGCGATGAGCTCGCCGCCGTTCCAGGCGGTGGTGCCTGACCTGGTGAGCAAGCCGGAGCTGGGTGCCGCCGTGGCGCTCAACTCGCTCGGGGTGAACATCAGCCGGGCGATTGGCCCTGCGCTGGGCGGTTTTCTGCTGTCACTGGCCGGGCCGTGGATGGTGTTTGCCCTGAACGCGCTCTCCGTGGTCGGCGTGGCGTGGGTGCTGTGGCGCTGGCGCCCCGCACCGACAGTGCAGCGTCTGCCGCCGGAGCACTTCTTCTCGGCGGTGCGCTCTGGCATCCGTTACGTACACGCCGCGCCGGTGCTGCGCAACGTGCTGGTGCGCACGGTGGCCTTCTTCGTTTTTGGCAGCGCGGGCTGGGCCCTGCTGCCGCTGGTGGCGCGCCGCGAGCTGGGCTTAGGCCCGGCGGGCTACGGCGTGATGCTGGCGTGTATTGGCCTGGGGGCGATTGCCGGGGCGATCCTGCTGCCGCGGCTGCGCCAGCGGCTGAACGCTGACCGCCTGATGGTGGCCGCCAGCCTGACGTTTGCCCTCACCATGCTGGCGCTGGCGTTCGTACGCCACTTCTGGCTGCTGAACCTGTTTGAGTTCTTCACCGGCTTCGCGTGGATTGCGGTGCTTTCCACCCTCAACCTCGGCGCGCAGCGCAGTGCGGCACGCTGGGTGAAAGCCCGCGCGCTGGCGGTTTATCTGACGGTGTTCTTCGGCTCGATGACCGCCGGCAGCGCCCTCTGGGGACAGATCGCTTCGCAGTTTGGCACCCCGACTTCGCTGGTGGTCGCCACGCTGGGAATGGTGCTGGCGAGCGCGACGGTGTTCCGCTGGAAGCTGGAGAAAGATCCTGATTTAAATCTCGACCTCAGCGGCCAGCCGCTGGACGGCGTGGAGATCGACCTGCCGAACGAGCGCGGCCCGGTGCTGGTGTCGCACGAGTACATCATCGACCCGCACAACGCGAAAGCGTTTTTGCAGGCAGTGCACGAGCTGCGCCGGGTGCGCCGCCGCGCCGGGGCGATGAGCTGGGCGGTGTACGAGGATATCGAACGCCCCGGACTGTTTATCGAGACCTTCCTGATGGGCTCCTGGATTGAGCATCTGCGCCAGCAGGAGCGCCACACCATGAATGACCTCCTGCTGCAGAGCCGCGTTCTGGCTTTTCATCAGGGCACAACATCACCGGCTATTCGCTACCTGGTCGCGCCGGTATAACCATAACCATCACCTGTACAGGAACACACTATGGCAACGTTTAAGGCAAAAGACGGCACGCAGATTTACTACAAAGACTGCGGCGCGGGTAAACCGGTTCTCTTCAGCCACGGCTGGCCGCTGGACGGCGACATGTGGGACAGCCAGCTGAACTATCTGGCCGAACGCGGCTTCCGCGCCATCGCCTTTGACCGTCGCGGCTTTGGCCGCTCGGATCAGCCGTGGAACGGCTACGACTACGACACCTTTGCGTCCGATATCAACGACCTGATTACCACCCTGGACCTGCAGGACGTGACGCTGGTGGGCTTCTCCATGGGCGGCGGCGATGTGACCCGCTACATCAATAACTACGGCAGCGCACGCGTGGCCGGTCTGGCGCTGCTGGGCGCGGTCACGCCGATCTTCGGTAAATCAGATACCTTCCCGCAGGGTGTGGATCAGAGCGTGTTCGACGGCATTCGCGACGGCCTGCGTAAAGATCGCGCCCAATTCATCAGCGACTTCGCCACCCCGTTCTACGGCATCAATGCCGGGCAGACCGTCTCTGCCGGTGCCCTGACCCAGACGCTGAACATCGCCCTGCTGGCGTCACTGAAGGGCACCATCGACTGCGTGACCGCGTTCGGCGAAACCGACTTCCGCCCGGATATGGCGAAAATCGACGTGCCGACGCTGGTGATCCACGGCAGCAACGACCAGATCGTGCCGTTTGAAAGCACCGGCAAGCTGGCGGCAGAGATGATCAAAAACGCCACGCTGAAGGTGTACGACAACGCGCCGCACGGCTTCGCGCTGACCCACCAGGACCAGCTCAACGAAGATCTGCTGGCGTTTGTGAAGTCACTGTAATTTTCTGTAGGCCGGGTAAGGCGCAGCCGCCACCCGGCGCTTTCGCAGACGCGTTCCGCTCCGCCAGCAGCCGACAAATCTCCGCATGCTTCTCCTCGGTAAAGGTAAAGCGCGACATAAAGCCCATGCGGATCAACGAGCCAATCGCCGGTAACAAACAAATCCCGAAGAACAGCCCCGACAGCACGCCTTCGCTCTGAAGTTGCGCCTGCGGCACGTAACCGATCATCGTCAGAAACACGCCGATGAGCCCGCCGCCCACCGCCACCGACATCTTGCCGGTAAAGGTCTGCCCGGAGAAGGTGATCGCCGCGCAGCGCTTGTGGGTGTGGTACTCCGCGTACTCAATGGTGTCGGCAATCATCGACGAGGTGAGGATGTTGGTCATCATCACGAACAGCGTGCTCAGGCCGAGCAGAATAAACAGCATCGTCACCTGCTGATAGCCGATGAACCACATCACCACGCGCACCGCCACGTCCAGCCCGCAGAGGATCATAAACAACTTCCGCTTCTGCATCCGGCGCGTCAGCATTGGGGCGACCAGGCACAGCACCGCCGCCACAATCCCCATCACGCCAATCGCCATCTGCAGGCTGCCGTCGCCCAGATTATTGATAAAGAAGTAGATATACAGCCCGCCCGCCACGTTGTGAAACACGCAGAAAAAGAACGACAGCAGGACAATAAACAGCGGCTTGTTCTGGCGTAGGTTGTGGAAGGTGTCGCGGATGGTCACCTTTTCCGGGCTCGGCGGCACGCGCTCTTTGATCTGCATAAAGCCGTTGAGCATCAGCGGCAGGCCCACCAGCATCATCACCAGCGCCGCCATAAAGTAGCCTTTATCATTGCTGTACTGGGCGAAGAACGCCGCCAGCTTCGGGAAGAAGATGTTGGCGCAGGCAATCCCCGCGTTCACCCCGAGCATCGCCGCCGTCACCGCGCGGGTGCGCTGGGCGGAGTCGTTGGTCATCACCGACGACATCGACCAGAACGGGATATCGGAGATGGCATACAGCGTCCCCCACAGGATATACGTCACCCCGGCGTAGAGGATTTTGGTGGTCATGTCTGCTTCGATTTTATAGAACGACAGCAGCGTGACGCCGGTGATCAGCAAAGGCGCAATCAGCAAAAAGTGGCGAAACTTGCCGAACCGGCTGTTAATGGTGTCCATAATGCTGGCAAACAGCGGATCGTGAACCGCGTCCCACGCGCGGGCAATCAGGAAGATGGTACTCGCCGCCAGCGCCGAGATCCCCAGCACGTCGGTGTAAAAATAGTTAATAAACGAACCTACTAAACCAAAGCTAAAACACTGACCTAAACCATAGCCAAAATAAGACCACAACTCGCGAGACGGTATTTTCATTGTCATTGCCATTGTTATATGCCTGCCTGGTTGCCCGGCGGTCGGCCGCCGGGTCGATATTATTAGCCCTGCGCCTGCGGGGCGATCTTGCGCAGCTGTTGCATTAATGCGATTTCACGGCGTGAGAACGGAATGCCGTTCTCCTCAAACACGTCGTGGAACCAGAGGCGGCAGTAGTCCGTGGACTCCTTCATCACCACCGGCCACGGCAGCCACGTCTGGGTTTTGCCGCGCACCAGCCCCCACTGATACGGCGCGACCTTCGCCGCGTACATCAGCGGTAGCTGCTCTTCCATCGTGCTGCCCACGTGGCGCGCCAGCCATTCGGTGCAGAACAGCGGCCGACCAAGCTTTTGCAGTTGCTGAATAATCGCCGTCATGCGGCCAGTGTGGGTGTAAGCGTGGAAGCTCACCACATCCGAGAGCGCCAGTGCGGTCTGGTCCAGCGGATGCTGGAAGAACGTCTCGCCCTCCTCTTCCGGCGGCAGACGCCACGCGCAGACGGTGAGCGGCTGGGTCGGGTCCTCCTCACGCACCCACCGGAACGCCAGCTTCATCAACTCGTGCGCGCAGGTCTCCAGCTTCGCGTCGTACTGCACCTCCTGCGTGCCGGTCGCGAAAATGCCGCGGTTGCCCGGCTCGTTATAGAGATCCCACAGCAGCACGCGCTTATCGTCGCGGAACTGGCGGACAACGTCGCGGATATAGCGTTCAATGTTTGCCCAGCAGTCGGGATCGCACACCTTGTCGCGCCCCGGGCTCGCCGCCGCCTGGCTGTTGTGCTTGCCCGGTACCGGCGGCTTTTGCGGGCCGAGGTACGGCTCGTCGCCGGAGAAGCCGCAGTCGTCCATCAGGGTCAGCATGGTGCTGAAGCCGCGACTGTCGGCAATCGTCAAAAAGCGGTCGATGCGCGCCATCAGCCCGTCGCGGTCGTGCTCCCAGACGATAAACGGCAGATTAATGCGCAGGGTGTTATAACCCGCCTCCGCCGCCCAGCCCAGCTCGCGCTCGATGGTGGCGGCATCGAAGGTCTCTTCCTGCCAGATATCGGTCCAGTTCACCGCCGTCGACGGCAGGTAGTTAAACCCGCACAGCCAGCCTTTTTGCTGATACCACGCCTGTGCCTGCTCCCTGCTCCACTGCTCTTTCATTACGTGTCCTCATACTGATAATATTTAGCTAATAAATATTAGCTGCGGGATAAATGCGCAAATCACGGCGTTTAGAAAAGCGACGGCCCTCACAAAGTTCACGCTTCGATGAATGAGAAACGTGATCGACGGCGCTAAAGCGTGCGGTTAGGGTATGATGCGAAATCGCGAAAGGGAGAGGACGGATGAAGCGAAAAACGAAAGTGACGATGAACGATATTGCGCGGGCGGCAGGGGTGTCGCAGGCGACGGTATCACTGGTGCTTAACCAGTCCCGCAACATCAAGCTCAGCGACGACACCCGCCAGCGGGTGATTAACGTGGCCACTGAGCTCGGCTACGACCGCCTCCCCGCCGTTCACGCCCCGCGCAACCAGGAAGAGATCGCCCTGCTGGTGAGCTCCATGCAGAGCTTCGACCCGTTTATCGACGCCATCAGTCAGGCACGGGAAGCGGCGTGGCGCAACGAGACGCTGCTCACCGTCTACGACTACGGCGACGACATCGAGCTGGCGCTGAACATCATCCGCCAGCTGGAGAAGCGCAACTGCATCGGGATTATTCTCGCCTCTCCGGTCACCACGCTGGTGGACATGACGGCATTCCAGGACTGCACCCGCATCCCGCTGGTGCTGCTTAACCAGCGCGACCCCGGCTCGCCGCTACTGCCGTCGTTTATCCCGGACGACTACGCCAACGCCTTCCAGGTGACTAAACACCTCATCGCCTGCGGGGCCACGCGCATCGCCCACATCACCGGCGAGAGCTGGATGGAGGCCTCCCGCCAGCGTCTGGCGGGCTACCAGGCGGCGCTGCAGCAGGCCGGACTCGCGTGCGACGACAGTCTGGTGCGCCAGACCAACTGGCAGTTCAGCGAGTCCTTTACCGCGACGGCTTCCCTGCTGGAACTGGCCGAGCGCCCGGACGCCATCTTCTGCGCCAGCGACTGGCTGGCGATTGGCTGCTATCAGGCGCTGGCGGTGAACGGCGTGCGCATCCCACAGGACATGCTGCTGGCGGGCTACGACGACCAGAAGATCTCCGAGCAGCTCACCCCGCCGCTGACCAGTATCCAGCTGCCCTACAGCGAGCTGGGACGGCTGGCGGTGGAGTACCTGTGTAATCAGGAAGATGCCGCCACGCACGTGACGCTGGCGGGCAGGCTGAAGGTACGCGCCTCAAGCCCCGTCTGAGGTAAACACCATGCCCGCATAGGGCTTCTCGCGACACGCCGCCAGCCGCGCGGCGAGGCTGCCCACGTGCAGCTCCAGCTTGTGCCCGTCCGGGTCGAGAAAATAGAACGACGCCCCCTCGCTTTTATTCTGCTTCCAGACGGTGACGCCCGCCTGCTCCAGCCTGTGCGAGAACGGTTCAAAATCCTCTTCCGCCACGGTAAACGCGTAGTGGGTGTAGTCGCTCTCCTGCGGCGGGACATACTGGCGCGCCTCGTCGTACGACAGGCAGACCCACAGATCGCCGCAGGTGAGATAGGCCCCGGTATTCCAGCGGGCATGCAGCGCTAACCCCAGCAGCTCGTGCCAGAAGGTAACGCTTTTTTGCAGGTCGCTGACCGCGAGGGTCAGATGGTTGAGAGATTGCAGCATGACGTGCCCTTTTGTTTTTTGCGCCGGACGTGATACGGTAAAAGCATGAACATAAACCACGCCGTGCTCACCGTAAACCGCTGGTGGCTGCCTTCTTAAAGGCGGCACGGAGTAGTTTTCCCCATTTTCAGATAGCCGCCGAAAGGCGGCTTTCACACATCTAAGACCCCTTTCGGCATTACAACGTTAAGGAGTCTTTATGAACACGCCAACCATCCTCACTGGCGACCGCCCAACCGGCCCGCTGCACCTTGGCCACTTCGTCGGATCGCTGCGCCAGCGCGTGGTGCTCCAGCAGACACACAACCAGTTTGTGCTGATTGCCGACCTGCAGGGGCTGACCGACAACGGCAGCAACCCGCAGAAAATTCGCGACAACATCCCCGAAGTGCTGGCCGACTACCTCGCCGCCGGCATCGACCCGAACCTGACCACGATCTGCCTGCAGTCCGCCCTGCCCGCCCTCGCCGAGCTGACGATGCTGTATATGAACATCGTCACCGTCGCCCGCGTGGAGCGTAACCCGACGGTGAAAAACGAGATTGCGCAGAAGGGCTTCGCCCGCTCGCTGCCGGTCGGGTTTATGGCCTACCCCATCAGCCAGGCGGCGGACATCACCGCGTTTAAGGCCGAGTGCGTGCCCGTCGGCGACGACCAGCTGCCGATGATTGAGCAGACCAACGAGATTGTACACAAGATGAACAGCCTGTTGCCCGCTCCGGTGCTGCGCCACTGTAAGGCGATGATGAGCGACACCAGCCGCCTGCCCGGCATCGACGGCAGCGCCAAGATGTCGAAGTCGCTGGGCAACACGCTGCACCTTTCTGCCAGCGAAGAGACCATTCACCGTGCGGTCAGCGCCATGTACACCGACCCGAACCACCTGAAGGTGAGCGACCCGGGGCAGATTGAGGGGAACGTGGTGTTTACGTATCTCGACGCGTTTCATCCGGACAAGGAGAAAGTGGCGGCGATGAAGGCGCATTATCAGGCGGGCGGGCTGGGCGACCGGGTTTGTAAGAACGAGCTGGAGGCGTGCCTGCAGGAGCTGATTGCGCCGATGCGGGAGCGGAGGGCGATGTATATGCGTGACAAGGGGGAACTGATGGCAATGCTGAAGCGCGGGACCGAACGGGCGCAAGGGGTGACGCAGGAGACGTTGCGGGAGGTGAAGGTTGGGTTGGGGGTGCCGGTGTTTTGAAATAACGTCATGCAGCGTATGTATTTAAATAATACATACGCTGCATAATATTATTTATCGGCAATTCAGCGAATATTACATTTATTATTAACAGGAACCATTACTATCCCTTCTTTAAAAGATGACCAATATCAATCTGGATATTTATTTCGGATTTTAGCCCGACTTATTAACCACTTTATGTATATTCGCCTTACAGGCTAAAGCCTAGCATTGCTGCATTTACTCTTCTGCCCCTACAAGGAATTGTCATGCAGCTTTATACCAATGAATTCACCGCTGAGTTACAAGCGGAAATAGATCGTTCGCCTTTTTCCGATGAACAACTGGCCGCCATGCCTGAGGAGGCGCGCGCCATTATTGCTGAACAGGAAGCCTTTCATCGACAACATCCCGTCACCGCCATCTGGCGGATCGCCACGGCTGGCAGCCAGACCCGAATGGGCGGCATGGTACTTCCCGTCGATCGTGAAGCCACAATGCTCATGGACGATGGGAGTTACACCAGCGTGATTGTCGAAGGGGATTGTGTGGCCTATCCGGATGGTACGCTCGCCACGATTATGACTTCATCAGGAACCGCGTTTACGTGGAAAGGATACGGCGTTGCGCTGGTCGGCAGCCTGCTTGATAACGATGACGAGATTATCAGCACACCGCTCGGCAGTACTTATCTGGTCACTCGCGAAGGTATTCCACCTCAAGAGGATTTTTTAACCTGGCCCGGAGAATAGGCCATGGGCTACCGTTCAACGAACTACGGCCGCGGTCAGGCGCTGCACGGCGACAGAACGACCACCGGCGCAATATGTTGTAGCACCCTGCCCAACTGCACCGAGCACGGGCGCGGCGTTATCCGCGTTGGCGATAAAACTACGGCATGCCCTAAATGCGGCAAGCAGGGCGTTGTTGCAGACGGCGAACCTCGGGTTAACTGGATGGGACAAACCTCAGCCGTCGATGGTTCTGTCGTCATTTGTGGCTGCCCGCACGGAACTAACCGCGTGATCGCCCCATCGGGAGAGTGGCTCGGCTCCGGTCCCTCTCCTGAACAGATCGCACAGGAAAAGCATCAGGCCATGCTCGCAGCACGCCGAAAAGAGCAAGAGGCCGAAGCGCAGCGACAAGCAGAAGAACGCGATCGCAACCGGGTCTTTGCGAAATCGTGCCTGCGCGGTGAAGGCTGTAACGATGCAGGCACCGGAAGTGAGCCGCACACCAACTTCGCCGAGATGGCGTTTTACCAGGCCATACCCAACAATGCCTTGCAACACGCCCAGGCGGCAAAGCGTAAGGTGCTCCCAAAACCAAAGCAACGCAGCGCGCTTTATCTCTGGTGGAATGGGCATCACGAGGAGATGGACTATCAGGCTGCCGTTGCAGCCGAAGAAAGGGCCTGGACCGCGCGGAACGCGATAGCCGATGCCAGCGAACTCGCACTGGTTAGCGGGCGCACCATCACTTCCGGCACATGGGCCGTGCGCGGCGCTGCACTTGGTGAGATAGCGACGGGAGGCCTTGGTGCACCTGTCGCAGGGCTGCTGATAGGGATGTATCCCGGCAAGCTGAACGACGGAGAGCAGGATTTTATCGACAGGATGCGCGCCGAACAGATGCGGGAAGCCCCTACCCGCGTTCGCTTCACCTGGCAGAACGACGCCAGCGGCAACCCGACACCGCGCGGCTGGCATACGCCGCCGGGCAAAGACAGCGTGCGCGTTCGCAGGATGGAGTGGGATAGCCAACGTCAGGCGTACACCTTTACCACCGAAGAAGACCCCGGTATCACCCTCATCTGGACACCGGACCGCACCGGAGACAGTAAGCCGTGGGATACGGGCAATCACAACCCGGTACGGATACCGAACCCGGTTGTGGTTGACCCGCTGCCGGAGGATACGGGGATTGGTGCGACGACCAGCCCGACACCGGAAGAGAAGACGTTTGCGGATTATATTCTGATTCTGCCGGTGGGCGGGGTGCCGCCGATTTATGTCTATATCCGCCACAATCCCGGACAGGTCACAGGCAAGGGACAGAAGATTAGCGGCATTTGGTTATCTGATGCGAATACGGGGAATGGTTCTCCTATTCCAAGCCAGATAGCGGATCGATTACGTGGGCAGACATTTACGGACTTTGACCAGTTTCGTAAGGCGTTTTGGCTGGAGGTGTCGAGGGATCCGGTACTGCTGGAGCAATTTATCAGCAATAACCGCGCAAGTATGCGTAAAGGAAACGCCCCTTATACACGTACACCTGACTCGGTTGGAAAAAGAGAACGCTATGAAATTCATCACATACAACCTATCAGTCAGGGCGGTAAGGTGTATGACGTTGATAATATGGGAATAACCACTCCAAAACATCACATCAAAATTCATAAGGGAGAATGATATGAGACTGTTAAGCGATTACACAGAAGAAGAATTTTTAGAACTGGTACGCAAAATTTGCAATGCGGACGCACCAACTGAGGAAGACGAGAATCGATTGGTTAGAGAATTTAAACGGCTTACCCAGCACCCCGCAGGCTCTGACCTGATTTTTTATCCTGAAGAGGGCAAAGATTATAGTCCAGAAGGCATTGTTAGAGAAGTTAAGGAGTGGCGTAGGGCAAATGGTAAACCCGGTTTCAAATCATAGTTTTTATGGGTTAACACAGATAATCATGCTTTCTTGACCAGTGCTCAACTTCATCTATTAACGACAGCGGGTAACCGTTAAGTGCCAGATAGCCTAATGAAGTCAACGAATATGGAATATTCTATAAATGAAACCTACTCTCGCACAAGTTATTGAGGTCGTACGTGAGTCCTCTGGGATATATCGTAAAACTATTGATAGCAATACCTGGATTGAGGCCGATTTACATATTTGCGGTATTGATGGCGAAGAACTACTGGAAGACTGCGAAGAAGCTTTTGGCGTTCAACTAGCCACGGAAGAAGATGGCTATATGAAAACGTTCGCTCTTGCTGAGAACGAGTATCTGTTTACGGGTGAAGGCATAGATTTTTTTGGCATCTGTCGATTTATCCGCTGGTTACGTGGCATACCCGAACCTGTTATACGCGATTTAACCGTCGGCGAACTTCATGCTGTGCTGGTTAAAGCTGTGAAAGAGCAGGTTAAGCACGAGTGATTTTTACTTACAACGGGCATGGGATGACATGCCCGTTTTATTACTTAAGGTTTACATTAGATGGGAAGCACGGTTACTCCGACATCGCCTTCCCTGTTCCACGCTTAACAGCCGGTATATCGCCGGTATCATTCAGCGCCCCCGGAAACGTTTTTAACCACTGCGCAACTTTGTGCTTATTTATATTCACCACGCTCATACCTTCCAGGCATCCCCATAATTCTCTTGTATGCTGTGGCGTAATCACAATGCAGTCTTTCATAGCGCGGATTTTCACCGGCATACCGTTGATAAAGCCCGCGCGGGTTAACCAGTCGCCGCCCAGGAGAAGGTATTTCATGTCTATGCGGGCATACAGTTCGCAGCAGGCGGCACTGTCTTGCGGCGTTTCCGCGCGGGGATGGACGGGCGCAGCGTTGGGCTGGTTGCCGTGAAGACGGCGGGCGCTGTTTTTGCGTACCAGCTCGCGGTTTTCAATCATGCCGGTGAAAGCGTCTGATTCTGTTTTGCAAACAGTAAACTCTGGCTTAAAATTCGTCGCAGCCATTTTCAACTCCTTCATAGTTGTTTGTGGTTAGCGGTATGGGGGTGTTGCAGCACCTTCATATCGCGAATTCTTCGTTAAATATTCCTCGATACTTCCTTTGCCGTTCGGCGTAATTTCTGGTGCTCATTATACAGAGCTGAATATTAATACAGCGGTTTGGTTTGGGGTAAATTTGGAATTTGCGAGGGGGATTCAGGAAATAGGATTTTAATTCGAGAAATGACAACGCTTCGGCTGGAAACCTGTTCAACTCACCTCCTCCAGATATCTGTTCGTTCGCAAACCTGGCGCTAATGCCGCATCGGTTGCCTCCACACCTTTCTCACATATCTCTCAAAAATTCATCAAACCGATAGATTAACGATTTACATCACCCTGATTTTGTTATGTGATCCTGTTACAGGTTTTAGTAACGCCCTGCCCAGCCAACCGTAACAGGACTTCATCGATGGAATTTTATCAGGCCGATCCGACGCTTGAGAACTACTGGCGTGGTGTGATCCTCTTTGGAAGGAACGTCGCATCTTACAAATTCGCGCTGGCGTCAGCGTTGTATGAAGTGGATAAGACGGGCAGCGATTTGATTACGCTCGACCAGCTTGCTGTGCCGTTCAGCCGTTATCTTTGCGAGCACCTGAAGCACGCGCCAAAACAGATCACCTCCCGTAGCAGCCAATTTCTGGAAACCTGTCTGAAGTTCAACAGAGGTGAAATCACCCACGCCCAACTCATTGAAGCAACGGTGCGCCTCGGCTTTAACAACGTGATCGATGCCTTTCACTACGTGAACCAGGGCGAGATCGATAAACATTTTTTCCTTGATGAGCGCAAAACCAACAACGGGATCCGCCTGACGGATAACTTCTTTAAACTGGGCGAACGCCTGCAGTATAAAAACCTCGCTTTTGAAACCAATGCCCGCTGGAACCTGGTGGAACAGGCATGGTCGATGGGGATATCGCGTAACCTTGTGGGCGTAGAGTTCGACGAAGATAATCAGCTGTTGTTCACGAGGGTGAACGCACGTCGCGTAGACATCACAAGCTGTCGCGACAGCCTGAATGGTTACCAGAAAGGACGATGTTTTTACTGCTTCAAACCCATCAGTCTGGTACCGAGAGACACAGAACTGGCGGACGTCGATCACTTTATTCCCTGGGCTGCCCGCCATGAAGTGAGCAATATTAACGGCGTATGGAACTTAGTGCTGGCCTGTCGGTGTTGTAACCGTGGCGCCGAAGGCAAATCGGCACGCATTCCCGAGCTCAGGCTCCTGCAGCGGTTACACACCCGCAATGAGTATTTTATTCAGAGCAAACTGCCGTTACATGAGACGATTGTTCTACAGACAGGGCAGCGTCCTGAAGCACGGAGAAGCTTTCTTCAGCGTAACTGGCAGGCCGCGCTGGACAAGCTTATCCATACCTGGAAACCCAACGCGGAAGGCGAGGCAACGTTTTAATGACACTTCACTACTATCAGAACCACGCGCAGGATTTCTTCGATGGCACGGTCAATGTCGATATGACCCCGCTATACGAGGCCTTTACCCAACATCTGCCTCACGGTGCCCGGGTTCTTGATGCGGGCTGCGGTTCAGGCCGGGACGCAAAAGCCTTTCATGAGATGGGTTATCAGGTGGATGCTTTTGATGCCTCTTCCGCGATGGTGGAGCTGGCAAGGCAACATACCGGGCTACCCGTGCAGCTGACGACATTTTCAGAGATCGACGCTAAAGCGCAATACGATGGGATCTGGTGCTGTGCATCTTTGCTGCATGTCCCCTCTTCTGAGTTGCCTGCAGTGATGCAGAAGCTTGCGGATGCGCTTAAGCCTGGAGGCGTCTGGTACGTGTCCTTTAAGTATGGAAACGGTGAACGCGTTCAGGGTGAAAGACGGTTTACGGACCTGGATGAAGAGGGGTTGCAGGAGTTGCTGAAGGCGATTCCGGGGATGGAGATAGCTTCGCATTGGGCGACTCAGGATAACCGCCCGGACAGGGATGAGACATGGCTGAATGGGATATTACGAAAAACCGCCGCATGATCATCAGGCGGTGCTAATCGACACGGAGTAAGTGAGTTCAGTAATTCATCACTTTGGTTAGCTCAACTTCACCCGTAGCGGCGTTGAAGTACAGATAGAAAATGTCCCCTTTTACCTGATCGGGTTTTGACCAGATTTCCTTTTCCCCCAGGCGACGCTTTTCCTTGGTGTATCCCAGCGTTTCGAGATACGCGCGTAACGGCGCTGCACCTGTAGCATCTTTAAAGAAGATGCTATTTGAAGGGGCATAGCCATCGCCGGGATGCGCCTCGAAATAGTAGTCGTCCGTGATACGCGGGGCGTTTTCAATATCCTTATCTGTCAGCGTGTGGTAATGGAAAAAGTCATTTTCGATGTAAACCGTCGTTTCATCCGAACCCGATGCCACGAGCCAGACAAACAGCCATCCGAGGATAAAGACTGTGGCGACCGAGAGTGCACACCACTTCAGGGCTTTTAAAAGGATTGTCATAGCTTAGCCCCCATGAATGAGAGCGATGTCCCATCGTTTGTAATGACCTTCACCACTCCGGATGCGAAATCATCCCACGGCCGAAGCCATGTCATAAAATGCGGAAGATTGACCGTATACGGCTGATGCCGCACACATTGGTCCTGTGGATCAGGAAAGAGAATCGGGCGGAAGCCACGGTTTTTATGGGAACCGATAGCGCCGTAGTAATCCCAGCGGCGAACGGCAGAATCATAGCTCACAGGCTTGAGACGATAACCGTACCGGCCAGGAATAATTGCGCGATAGAACCCGAACAGGTCAGACACCAAATCCTCACCGCTAAAGCCGCTGTCCGTATACCAGGAGAATGAACGCAGGCTTTGCAGGCCTTCGAATCTGGATGCGGTGTTCATCATCATCGCTAGCATGATTCTGTTTATGTCTTCGGTACTCCGGCCACGCTTAATTTCCCAGTGAGAGAACTTCCCGACGCCGAGCCGTGATTTGAATTTTAAGACGCCCATATCTTGCCGATACATGACGTAATAAGATGGCTTACCGCTACGCTCTCCTTCAACGAATTGACGTTTGAGCGTTGCCACGTCGTTGCCACGGGCATGTCCCATATCAAGCCAACCTAACGCCTCGGTGTAGACGATCCCTCTGTCGAGAACGTCGAATAGTGCCCCATCCTTAATCTCTCTTCTGGTGCTCATGCTTACATCTCCATATGTAGTCTAACTGGCTATGTTATAGACGATTTTTTTGGCAGTCCAGACAACTTATGGAGAATGAGATCGCAGGTGGTTCGATGAAGAGCAAGATATACCGACGAGTAAAGATAAAAGATGATTGGTCTGCAGGTACTCCAGATCCTGAAGGTACATTTTTTGCAGTGGCCAACTAAATTCAACCACCGTTTTAGAGCTTTTCCAGTATCGATTTTCCGATTCGCTTAGTAATAATCCACCGGTACATTCATGCGGCCTTAGCGAGCAATACACACGATTAGTTAGTCTGTGATCGCATGACCTGCGAACCACTGAGCTTGAAAACTCTTAGCCGAGAGATCAGAAACGGTCAGAAATGGTTTATAAGGTTTTCCGGAATCTGAGCTAAATCCAGGAGAATGAATAAAATAACAACATCAAATAAAACGGCATAGTGAGTATTCACTAAAGCAGAGCTGTGGCAGGATAACCGCCTAAAAATCAGCGATATTTTTACAGCGAGGAAGTGATGATGTCGGGGCTACATTCATGGCTGTTAGATAAATCAACCAGTGACACCTTTATGTTCATCAAGCGCTTGTCAGCCAACGACACCGGTGCGACGGGCGGACATCAGGTTGGCATTTACATACCCTCTGGCATTGTTGGACATCTTTTCCCTTCAATTAATCATACAAGGGATCTTAACCCGTCCGTAAGGCTGAATGCGCATACCTCCTCGCACAGCTGCCCGGACAGCGAGGCTAGGGCCATTTATTACAATGGTCGTTTCTTTGGTAAGACCCGAAATGAAAAGCGTATCACTCGATGGGGGGGAGGAAAGAATCCTCTGCAAGACCCGGAGAATACGGGGGCGCTGGCATTATTGGCGTTTGATCACCATCAGGGATCTGATAGCCATTTTGTTGATATTTGGGTGTGTCATGACGCAGAAGAAGAAGATATCGTTGAGTCATCGCTCGGAGAAATTGTTCCTGGATCGTTGGTCTATGGCCCCGCCAATGAGATTCTGGGCGGTCTGGCCTTAAAAGAACCAGTTTCCAATGGGTATCGTCTTCCTGAGGAGTGGAGAACAAATTTCCCTTCAGGTAAGGAAATTATCCAGTATGCAGCAGCTCACTATTCCCCAAATGTCGTAGGTCCGGATAAGCAACTGATTGAACGTCGTCGTGTTGAGTATGAAATTTTCCTACTGGTGGAGGAAATGCATGTGCTGGGCATAGTTCAGTCTGGGTTTGGTTCCGTTAATGAATTTATTGCACTGGCGAATTCCGTGAGCAACAGACGAAAATCACGAGCCGGTAAATCACTTGAGCTGCATCTTGAACAACTTTTTAATGAGCATGGGCTGAAAACTTTTGAGACTCAGGCCGTTACAGAAGGAAATAAGAAGCCAGATTTTTTATTCCCCTCTGCGCAAGCTTATCACGATGAGACGTTCCCTGAGCAGAAGCTTCGCATGTTGGCAGTAAAAACGACCTGTAAAGATCGCTGGCGGCAAATATTAAATGAAGCGGATAGAATTCAGGACATTTACCTCTTTACCCTTCAGGAAGGTGTTTCCGTTGCTCAATTTCAGGAGATGCAGCAGGAAAGAGTCAGGTTGGTTGTACCCATTAGTCTTCATGATAAGTACCCGAAAGCTATCCGGGAATATCTTATTTCTTTAGATACATTTATCAATGAAACTAAATCATTGTATGTCGATTAAATAATTTTATACTGTTATCCCCGGATAAATTCCGGGGGATCTATTTATATTATTTATTTGTCGCCTTGTTAGCTGCGGCTTTAATAATATAAGGTTGAAGAAGTTTCGCCACGGCTTCAAAAACGGGAACGACCACTGAATTCCCAAACTGGCGATAGGCCTGGGTATCGGAAACGGGGATCCGGAATGGCTTGCCTCCGGGTTGCTCAAAACCCATCAATCTGGCGCATTCATGAGGCGTCAGTCTTCTTGGTCTTTGTTCCTGATTCACTGGATTGGAGAAATCGATTTCGCCGAGTTCTTTATCCCATCCTCTGTCGATGAGAATTTCAGATCCATCTTTATGGTAACGAGCGGATAATGTTCTCGCAACGCTATTTTCATTATTCGGATCAACCAGACCAAAACCGAACCCATTACCTTTGGCAGCATGCTTTTTAGCATAGTTATAGAGATACTCCCATAACTTAGGGCTCAGGATATATTTACTGTCAACCGCAGGGTCCAGAAGCTGACCAAATGTTGGTCTTTTCTCAGGGTAGAATTTATGAATATCCTTTAAAGTGAATCCCTGATGGATATTTAGATCACGGCGGAATCCGACCAGAACAATACGCTCACGATGTTGTGGCAGGAAATTTTTACCATCAATAATTTTAGGATCATCTTTCCCTGTAATATTGGCATCAGCGACTTCATAGCCTAATTCATCAAGGGTATCCATAATAACTTTAAACGTTTTGCCTTTGTCATGGCTCTTAAGGTTTTTCACGTTTTCCAGCACAAAAATGGCTGGTTGCTTAGCCTTGATTATGCGGGCAACATCGAAAAACAGAGTGCCCTGCGCTTCACATTCGAATCCATGTGCACGTCCGAGAGAGTTTTTCTTACTTACACCCGCCAGACTGAATGGCTGGCAG
This sequence comes from Enterobacter sp. 50793107, assembly GCF_001463365.1. Lineage (NCBI taxonomy): Bacteria > Pseudomonadati > Pseudomonadota > Gammaproteobacteria > Enterobacterales > Enterobacteriaceae > Enterobacter > Enterobacter sp. 50793107. The sequence continues at coordinate 249,816 of NZ_LNII01000050.1, forward strand.
GGAAAACCGGCCAGCAGGACGTCATGATCCGGGATGTGTTGAGCGATATGGGCGTAGGCTTTCTCTTCTGAGATGCCTTCTTCTCCGCTTAGCGTGACTTCGCGGATATCCAGATTGAATGTATGTGCGTCTTCATCGTTGTACCAGTTTGCTTTGTAGGTACGTACCGCTTCTTTATTCCATTCGCTGGTAAAAACGCATTGCCCGCCGATGGCCTCGAATCCTTTACGTATACCACCAATACCGGCAAACAGATCAATAAAGCGGAAATCATAGTTAGGATGATGAGCGGGTTGCTCTGGCAGCATTTTCCGTAACAGCGCTTCTTCTGCCATGGTGAGCGATTTTGGCTCACACTTGCCATTTATCCAGCGGTTAAGAGTTTCGCGACTCCACTCGTTTTTACCTATTTTTCTTAGCAGTTCTGCGACATACTTCTGGTCGTAAATTTCAAGTACCCGATCAATCAGCTTCCTGTCGCGCTCTTGTTGTTGTTTTTCTTCAGCTTCTGCTTTTTCGAGCAGTTCCTGAGCAAATAAATCGAATTCAGACATAACGCCTCCTAGGGGTTTATGGGTGAAAATATATCACTCATTTGACCCAGATGAAACGATTTATTCTGGATATTTGATCAGTATATGGATTCAACAGAGAGTAGTAATTATGAGATTTAGCTAATGATGTTTCCAAGTGGTATACATGCAGCATGCGTAGTGAATATCACGGTATAGCGCATAATAAATAATACAAAAATCAATCAGTTAACCTTTAAAACCCGGTAGCTCCATCCAACTTTCCCTAAACAAATAACGGTAAGAGGCTTATAAAATCGCTGTCCTAAACCTGACGTTTCTCAAGGCTATTATAAATAGAGTCAATCTCGCCCTTCAGCTCATCATCTCTCTAAACCATCGATGGATCGTATCGTTCATTTCGTCATTTACATGGCGCACTAAACCAGTTGAGCGACCCCACGCACAGCAAACCATATCATCAATAACAATTTTGTATAAACACGATCGACTAGTTTTGTAACAATACCAAGGGCTTTCGGTTTCTCGAACGCAGCCATTGCTTGTACCATAATGCTGATGTTTATACCTACCGCCTTATGGTTTGGATGACGGTCCGGATGGCTGAAAGGCTTTCCCTTAAACCCAATCGACGCTTCCGACGAAAAGAAAGTTGTCTATACCGTAGGTCCCCGTCTCATTCAACCAAAAAAATCTATC